>JAQGOK010000159.1 GCA_028293645.1 Chthoniobacter sp. | reverse complement strand
AGAAGTTGGAAGAACCTTCTGCTTTCGATCGAAACCGTTACCGGCTTCTCTCAGCAGCCCACTCGCTTGCGGGACGGACACTCTAGCCACCCATCCACTACCGTCAACGCCTTTTTCACTCTTTTTTAAAGCCCCGTGCAAAAACAATGGGAACTTGGTCAGCCGGCTAGTAGCCAGCCGGCGTGACGGTGCCTTGAGCCGGCACAGGTGTGCTGATCAGCGGCCGTGGATGCTGGTTGCGGTAGTATTTTGTGGCGGCCCCTGCGATTACCGCCACGAGCACGAAGGTCAGCAGCTTGATCTCGTCCGTCGTAAGTCTCATCGCTTCGGCTCTCGCAGTTGTTGGAAGCGAAACTTGCCTCTTACCTTCTCCGAGAAATACCGGCCCTTCGATGCCGCCTTGAGCATTTCTTCGAACACGATCGGCGGCACCGCCTCGTAGCGGTAGATCGCCCCGGTGCGGAATTCCAATTCCAACGCGCGCGCTGGTTCATTGTAACCCATACTGGCCAGGCTGGTGGATTTGACGGCCTGACGTTTGATGGGCACCGGAAGCGACTCGGCGGCGCCAACCCCGGCTGATGTAGCGAGAAGAGCCATGATCCACATCAACCTGCGGAACCCTAAACCCGGTAGAGCGGTCCGACAGTTCCAGCGCAGCCTCATTCACGTAGGTTTAGCCCTACGTCCATGCGTGGCACGAGCATTTTGCCACTCCGTTCGCCTCGGAGGGGTCAGTGGAAATCGTAAGACTGCGCGCCCATTATCGCGTGGTGATCGAGCGGTTCGACTTTCTCGGCCTGCACCAACCACGTGCCGTCGCGTGCCTGTAAAATTCCCTCGATGATCAGGAATGATTCTCCAGTGATCAGCAGCCGATCCCGCTCAAAAAGCCATGGCTGCACAATCGCATTAGAAATCCCCGTTTCGTCCTCCAGGCTGATGAACACGAAGCCCCGGGCCGTTCCGGGCCGTTGCCGGCAAATCACGTTGCCTCCGATGCGCACACGTTGGCCGTCCCGTGCTTCTGGCAAATCGGCTGCGCACCACACATCGGCCAACCTTCCACGCAGCAACGCCATCGGATGCGGCGCAATGGTGAGACCGGTGCCGGCATAGTCCGCCCGAAGCCGCTCGGCCGGATTCATCGGTGGTAACGGATGTATGAATACCCGCGTCGGGGCTGCACCGTTCATTGCACAGGTGAAGAGATCCTCTTCCGGTTGCTCCTCTTCCACTACCCAGAGGGCGGCCCGGCGATGTGCCGCGTAAGCCTTGAACGCCCCGATCTCGGCCAGTGTTCGCCATTCATCGCGACCGAGTCGCACGCGCGCTTTGAGGTCATCCAGCGAAGCGAAAGGACGTGCTGCAATCAGCCGCTCAGCGTGTTCGTGAGTGAGTCCCCGCACGAGGCGAAGCCCGAGACGCACCACATTGTCCGCATCGATCGTGCAGGCCCATTGCGAATCGCCCGCGCAGATCGGCCGAAACTTCACGCCACGCCTTTGCGCGTCTTTGATCAACGTCGCCGGTGAGTAAAAGCCCATCGGCTGGTTGTTGAGCAAGGCGGCGTAAAACTCCGGCGCGCGATGCACCTTCAGCCAGGCGCTGCCGTAAGCGAGCAGCGCAAAACTGATCGCGTGCGATTCGGGAAATCCGTAGAGCGCAAACGACGTGATCGCCGCCAGGACGTCTTCGATCGTTTTCTGCGGGAGGCCTTTGCGCTCCATCGATTCACGAAGCTGCACCTGCACCTTCTGCATGCGTTCTTGCGAACGATGGAAGCTGAGCGCGCGACGCAATTCCTCGGCTTGCGAGCCGGTGAAATCCGCCATTACCATCGCGATCGACAGCATCTGCTCCTGGAAAAGCGGCACGCCCAGCGTCCGCTCCAGGATTGGTTTCACCTCGTCGCAGTAATATACGATCGGCGCTTCACCGCACCGACGCGCGAGATACGGATGCATGAGATGACCCTGGATCGGACCGGGGCGGATGATCGCGACTTCGATGCAGACATCGTAAAAACACCGCGGCTGCATCCGCGGCAACGTCGCCATTTGCGCGCGGCTCTCGATCTGGAAAACGCCGATCGTGTCCGCGTTGCACATCATGTCGTAAGTCGGCGCGTCATCCAGCGGGAGCTGCGCGAGATCGACTTCGCGACCGCGTTCGCGCGTGAGCTCGATCGTCTCCTGGAGCACCGCCATCATGCCGAGGCCGAGCAGGTCCACTTTGATCATTCCGAGATCGTCGCAGTCGTCCTTATCCCATTGCGCCACCACGCGCCCGGGCATCGAAGCGCGTTCGAGCGGCACGATCAAATCGAGCCTTCCCTGGCAAATAATCATCCCGCCCGAATGCTGCCCGAGGTGCCGCGGCAATCCGTGCATCGCCTCGTAGAGCCGCATGAATGCAGGCGTGCGCGGGTGATCGCGTGGAATTCCCGCCTTCGCCATCTGATCATCAAAGCCGAGCGTGTGCGGGAAATCGCCGTTCGCAAAAAGGTTCGAAAACCGGTCCAGCACATCATTGGAAAAGTTGAGCGCTTTGCCGATCTCGCGCGCTGCGCTGCGTCCGCGATACGTGATCACGTTCGCAGTCATGGCCGCGCCGCGTTCACCGTAGCGGCGATACACTTCCTGGATCACGCGCTCGCGTCGATCGCCGCTCGGCAGATCGAGATCGATGTCCGGCCAGCTCTTGCGACCTTCGCTGAGGAAGCGCTCGAAGAGCAGTTGATGCTTGATCGGATCGCACGCCGTGATCCCGAGGCTGTAGCAGACCACGCTGTTCGCTGCGGAGCCGCGGCCCTGCACCATGATCCCCTCCTGCGTGCAAAAATTCACGAGATCCCAGACGATCAGGAAGTAGCCCGCAAACCCGAGCTTCTCGATCAACGCGAGTTCGCGTTCGAGCTGCTTTTTCACCTTCGCGCCGAGGTGCGAATAACGCGCCCGCGCACCGGCATACGTCACCTGGCGCAGCATCGATTCCATCGTCTCACCCGTTGAAACCGGGAACCTCGGAAACTCGTAACCCAGATTCTCCAGCGTGAAATCGAGACGCTCAGCGAGCCGCTCCGTGTTCGTGATCGCCTCCGGCAGATCGTGGAAAAGCGCCGCCATTTCCGCCGCACCTTTCAACTGCCGCTCCGCATTTTGTTCGAGCAATCGCCCCGCTTGATCGAGCTGCGTATGGTGGCGCGCGCAGGTGAAAACATCGAGCACTTCACGCTGCTGCGGCGCGGTGTAAAGCACGCCATTTGTCGCGAGCAGCGGAAGACGATGCTGCCGCGCAAGACTGATCAGCGCTTGGTTCCGGCGCTGTTCGCCGCGGACATGGTGACGCTGAATCTCGACGAATACACCATCCCGCCCAAACGCCTGGAGCAGCTTCGCCACTCGTTCCGATCGCTCCGCAATCGTCTTCATGGGTGGCCCGTCGGGACCCATTCCGAACAGCGCCACGACCCCTTCCGCATACTCCGGCAGATCGCTCCAAAACACCGGACTCGACTCCTTGGTTCCGCGTAATTTCGCCTGCGTCAGCAACCGGCAGAGATTCTGATAACCGCCGCGCGATTCTACCAGCACGGGCAGGATCGAGCCGTCCTCCATCGTCAACTCGCACCCGACAATCGGCCGCACCCCGGCTTCTCGAGCCGCCGCAAAAAAGCGCGGCGCGCCGTACACGCCATCACGATCGCACAACGCCACCGCGGGAATCTCCAGCGCGGCCGCCGCCTCGATGATTTGCCCCGGCATGGCCGCCCCACGCAAAAAGCTAAAGGCACTGCGGGCATGAAGTTCGACGTACGGCATATGTTCAGGAGAACACTGCGCGAAATATCCAACCAGGTCCAGCGACCGATCAGAACCATTCTTCAGAAGTCCGCGTAGCCGCCTTTCGAGCAGCGCACGCCCTACGCGTTTTACCTCGGCTTCGCTTTCAGCAGACGCTCTCGAACATCCGCCGCTAATGGTGAGATATTCAGCCACTTTCCGGCGGACTCCGCATCCATGCTCAGCCAGCGTTCGGCGAGGCGCTCGTACGCAGACTGCCGGGTGCTTCCGGCGGCGAGCAGCGCAATCCATCGCTCCGCGTCCTGGAAATGCGACACCGTATCGAACGTCGAGTTGACCGGCACCCGAAACAGCTTCTCCTCAATGATCCCGCTCAGAGCCTTATCCCGAGCTGGCGCCGGCAAGGTTTGCAACCAGTTCGCCGCACGATCCGCGTCGCGCGTCACCCATGAAGCCGCGATGGAGTTGAGGAACGGTTGATTGTCCGGCTGGCGAACCGCCCAGGCCGCCAGTGTTGCGGGATCGGCCAGGTTCCAGCCACGACGCCCATCGGCCGATTGAATCGAAATCAAATCTTCTCTGCCGGTCGGACCCAAGGATCCCGTGAACTCAAGCGCCTTGTGCAGATCATCGCCCGAAACCTCCGAAAGGATTCCGGACAGAATGATCCGTCGCCGTTCCGGATCGCTTTCGCTGCGGATCCACATGAGCGCCATCGCTGGCTCCTCGGAGGCAATTTGTTGCGCGAACTCCTGCAGCGCCTCGTCGCGTTTTGCGCCCTCCGGCAACAACTGAGCGAGTTGCATCGCGACCTGCGGCGTCGCCGTCGCCGAGCGGAGGAAAGTGCAGGCACTCGAAATGAGCGCTGCTCTTTTGTCTCCCTCCGGGAGCTGCTCAAGCCAGCGCACCGCCGCGACGCTGTCCGTTTCCACCCACCGCCGGAGCACGCTGTTGATCGGCTCCAAGCCATACGAGCCAAACTCCTGCACCTCAAACTTCTGATTCGGAATCGCCTCGGCCCAGGCGAGCGCTTGCCGAAGATCGATCCGCGCCCACTGCTTCCCCACTCGATCCAACGCGGCCGTCCTCAACTCCCCGAGAGGCAGCTGTGAAGCATAGGCAGCAGCTTCGCGGGGATTGCTGCCGACCCATGCGTCGAAGATCGAGTTCACGGCCTGCCCACCGGAACTCCATGTGAATGGCAGCTTTTGGAGAAGCGCGAGCGCGTGGGGCGGGTCATTGATGGCGAGCGCTTCGATCAGCGTTTCCCAAGCAGCGCGCTTGAGCAGCCCCGCTGGAAGGGCGTTCACCCATTGCTCGGCGGCACGCGGATCTTTGTCGATCCAGCTGCCGAGCACTGCACTCACGCTGCGATGACGCTCCGAAGTGTTGGGCAACGCTTCGGCCGCCGCCATCGCGGCTTCGGAGTCGAATTCGCCCCAGCGACCGAAAAGCTGCGCGAGGACTTCATCGTGATCGGCGACGCGCAGTGTCCCCAGCCGTGCGATTGCATCCTGCACTTGCGCGGTATCCATGTCCCCAGCGAGGTCCGCGAAAGCTCGCGCACGTTGCTCGCGGCTGCGGATGCTGGCCGCGCCGTGCAAGCGAGAGAAGAAGTCACCGGCGACGAGTTCGGAGGGACCTGCCCCTGCGGCTGAAGAGTCTGGCATGGAGCGACGCACCTCGTTCGCGGCCGCAGTTGCCGAACGATCATGGCTGCTCGCGGATCCCAATCGCCAGCCGATGAACGCACCGAGCGCAAAGAGCGCCAACCCCGCAGCGACTGATCGCCACCCATGTGTTTGCAAGCTGGCGGGCGGATTCATCGGCCACCTTCCTTGAGCAGGGCGCTCTTTGCTTGGGCCGAAAGCGGTGCCGTTTTGATCCACTCGCGCGCGCTCTTTGGCTGATTCCGCAACCACCAGAACGCAACGGTTTGATAAGCCTTGGCGCGGCGCTCTGCGCTCGCGATTCCCTCGATCCATTTCTCGGCGCGCCGAGGTTGCTCGGTCTGCGCGACCATGTTCGCCCCGCGGGACAGGGCTTCGTCTCGCTCGTCGCCGATGGTAGTTTCGTTTACCCACCTGAGCGCGGAATTCGCGTCCTTTTCTGCCCACATCTCAGCGACACTCGCGCTGTGCTTAGCCCGGTCAGGTTGCATGCGGACCCACTGCGCGGCAGCGGCGGGTTCCCTGCGGGTCCAGATTTGCAGGATACTCGAGATGGCGCGGGTGCTCCCGTCGCCTCCGATTTCCAGCGCGAGTTCCACAGCAGCCGCTGTATCCCGCCACGCGAGATCCCCCGCCAATGTTGGCAGGAGAAGCTGGCGCACCTCTTCGTCGGGCTGGTGCTGCGCCCATTCCAACGCTCCCGCGAAATCCTTCTGACTCCAGCCTGCGATAAGATTCCTCAGCGCTGAGTCCTGCGCTTTTCCTTCCGGCATCATCGCGGCAAACTCGACCGCGTGCCGCGGCTCTTCATCGCTTAACGATCGAGTGAGTGCGGCGAGCACATCCGTCTTCTCTGCGCCCTCCGGGAGTTGCTCGACCCAAGCCATCGCGTCGCTCGCATCTGTTTTTAACCACGATCTGATGACCGCCGCGAGAGGCCCGGGATCGCGCACTTGGATCGTGACGCCTGGCGGGTTCGGAGGCGGTGTCTGCGCCCAGGCGAGCGCCGCCTCGCGGTCCACTTCGGCCCACTTTTGCGCGACGTAACGCAGTGCGAAGGAGCGGAGCCGACTATCGGGAAGTTGAGCGGCATGTGCCGATGCGGCCAGCGGGTCATTCTCCGCCCAATTTTGGAAAAATAGATCGATATCGCTGCTCGAAAACGGCAGCTCACGAACGGCTGCAAACGCGCGTCGGGGGTCAACTTCGGAGAGCGCGGGCGCAAGCGCAGCGTGAGCGGTTTTCTTCGCGGAACCTTCCGCCATTCGCGCGACTCCCGCTTCAGCGGCTTTCAGATTGTGGGCCGCCCAGCTCCGGATCACCGCCTCGATCGCGCTCGGCGCTTCAAAGCCGGATGGCAATGCCTGCGCATACTGCAGCGCCGCATCGGGCTCGAGTTGTGCCCAGCGGGCGAGCAGTTGCAGCCGGATTTCATCCGCATCGCGCACGCTGCGCCTGTCGAGATCGGCGAGCGCGTCGCGGACTTGGCGGCTGTCGAGTTCGTCTGCGATCCCGGCGATTGCGCGTGCTCGTTTGAGGCGATTGCCTGTCTTGGCAAGAGCTCTGAGGCGTTCCGCGAAGTTGCCGCTCGCGATAGCGGGATGGGCGCCGGTGATTGCAGTTCGCTTCAACGGCGCTTCCGAATTCTGCTTCTCCGATATCGCGACGGAGCTGTCGCGTTGACGCTCGGAAGTGCCAGTGGATCGGACGACGAATCCACCGATCAGACCCGCAGCAAACAGGGCCAGGGCTGCGCCGAACTTTGGGAGAGGTTTCACGCGAAAGTGAACCGCGATGGTCTCGCACCGCGGCTCCGAAGTGGAGGACATTCTGGAAGGCTCAATCGTAGCTCCCGTCGATGAACCAGGCGCTGCCTTGCCGGGCGAGCCGGTAGCATTCTTCGCCGACCTGCACGTCCCACTCTTCGCGTTCCCAGGCGCGGTCGGTCCACCAATCTCCGGAGCCGAGCCATGGCCCACGGCGCTGCGTGATTTCGCCGAAAGCCTTTTCAGAAAATACGCGGATCGGCTGGTTGTCGGCGACCTGCACATTCGCGGGGAGCGGCGGACGATAGCGTTGCAAGGGCGGGCCGGGCTGGATGGACATCCGGCTGCCGTTCGCTGCTTCGTCAAAGCGCGGCGTTTCAAGATGAAAGGCGTCCGGGCGATGGGTGTCTTCGGCGACGGGCGTGCCGACGCGATCGTGACCGAGCAGCGCCTGAAGCCGGCCCAGCGTTTCGTAAAACTTGTTCGGATCGCGCAGGCCGGTCTCAAAAAGGCTGAACTGCTTTTGCTCCGGACGCGTGGCTTGCGCGATGAGCGCGACGGCGATCACGGGAGCCTCGGCGGTGACGGTTTCCAGATGCGTTTCGAGGATGCGGAAGAGCACGTCCACCTCTGCGGTCGGAGCGGGAATCCGGAATTCACGCGCATGTTGCGCGCCGCCGCGAAAGGTCAGCTGAAGCTGCAGCGTGGACGCCACGCGATACGATGCGAGCAGGCGCGCGGCGAGTTGTTCGAGGAAACGGCGCAGGATGAAAAGCAGCGGTTCGAGCGTCTCGACTTCGTGCTCGAGCTCCATCGCTTCGGCGAAATGTTCCGGTGCGCGGACGAGCCGCAGCGGACGTTTCGCCCCACCCGTGGCGCGATCCCACAGATCCCCTCCCCGCACGCCGAGCCGCGTCACCACTTGATCGCGGGGCAATGCGGAAAATGCGCCGAGGGTGTGAATGCCCCACCGATGCAGCAGGCGCAAAGTCTTGTCGCGCGCTTCCTGGCGCTCCCGCGCTTCGGCTTCGGAGCGTGCCTGCTCGTCATCGGCGGCGAGCAATCCCAGCGGCAGCGGCGCGAGAAATTCGGCAGCGTTTTCCACGACCGCAACAGGCTCCGCGACATGCGCGGCGAGCAGCGCGAGAGCCGGCGTGGCAGCTACGGCGACTTGCGCAGCAAAATCACAGCTCGCGAGTTGCGCGACGATTTCCTGCGCGCGTTCCAGCGGTCCGCGATGACGCGCTTTGCCACCGGGCGTTTCGTCCCGCCACTCGAGGGTGACCACGCCTTCGCAAGTCGCTTCGAGCCAGGGCGAAAAGGTTTCTGCGGTTTGCAGCAGCAATGCGCTGGCTGGGCCGAGCAGGCTTTCGCCGACCGTCCGGAACAGCAGCGTGGGGCAGCGGCCGAGCGCCTGGGTGGTCGTCATGCCGGGAGCGACGCCATGTTCGCGCGCCGCGGCGGTCATTTGCCGGACACAGGCCGGGAGCCGGCCATCGACCACGGCGAGAGCGTGTGAGCGGAGTTCCGGCTCGTGTCGGAGCACGCATTGCAGCGCAAAATCCGGGACATGGATGGCGGCAAACATGGCGCGTGCGTTTGCGTCAGCCGACCTCGGCGAGTTGTGGTGCGTCGTCCACGAGCCGGCGCGCGCTGGACCCGCGGAGGGCTTCAAAGGTCACGCCTTCCACCAGATCCGCACAGGAGCGCTCCACATCATCGATCGTGAAATGCCCGTGTAAAATCAGGCGAATGCGCGCGCTGGGAATGAGCGGACGCGGGGTGAGGACGAGCAAGGCAACGCCGCTCTGTTCAACGATCCGCTGGAGCCGATACCACGCCTGGCTCGGCACGCGCGCGGCATCGGCACAGCCGCGCAGATTCAGCAACACGAGCGGGAGATTGCCGTCGCGCAGAAGCAGATCGGCGGCTTTCACTGCTTCCGCCGCACTGTGGCAGCGGACCCAGAGCAACCGCGTCAGTGCGGACGTCTCGACACTGGCCGGATCGAAGCCATCCGCGCCATCGATCAGCGCCACGTAATAACGCCCTCGCTCCGCGGCGTGAATGCACTCCGCGACAGCGAGGGCGCCTCCACCGTGGAGGCAATTCAGCTCGGCAATGTCGCCCTTGGGCAGCCCCTCGCCGGCGGCGGCATCGAGCGCAGCCCAGCCGGTGTGAAAGCCTTCCGGAGCGCGCGCGACCGTGCCGAGGCCACGGGCGGCGAGCAATTCGCGGAGCTGTAAAATCTTCGGGCTGGAAGGCACGCCCGCAGACTACGCCACATGTTCATTTGTGTTCAAACGAACACTTTCACCCGCCGCTCAACGCCCAGTAAAAAACTGCTCGTGCACGCTCAGGAAAAGATAATAGACGCCAGCCAGCGCGATGAGCACTGAGCCGTAGCGCACCGCCCAGCGGGAAAACCCTTCGCGCAAACTGCTGCGACCGAGCGCCAGCAAACCAAAGAGCGGCAGAACGACTACCTGATGGCCGATTTCCACGCCGATGCTGAACGCGATCAGCGCAATCCAGATGCTCGCGACGGGTAATCCAGCCATGGCTTCCAGCAGACCGCCGGCGAACCCGAGGCCGTGGATCAGTCCGAAGCCGAATGCGACGAGCAGACGCAGCCGTGAAGCAGCGCGCCTCGGGAAGAACACGTTTTCCAGCGCGACGAAGACGATGCTCAGGGCGATCACTGGCTCAACGACCCAGGACGGCAGCCGCACGAGATCGAACACCGACAGCGTGAGCGTCACGGTGTGCGCCAGCGTGAAGGCGGCGATTACTTTCACCATTTCCCAAAAGCTCAATGTCGCCAGCACGAGCGCAGCCACGAATAGCAGGTGATCGTAGCCGGTGAGGATGTGCAGCATCCCGTGCCACAGGTAATCGCGAAACGTGCGCGGCAGATTCGTGTGCACAGTCGGCGGCTCGGCAGCAGGCGCCGTTTCCCATCCGGTGGGAAACTCGGCGGGTTCGCCCGAACGAAGCAGGCCGGTGTGAATGGCGTTGGAATCGGAGCGCTTCAGCCGGACGACGTAGCTGACGTCCCAGGCCTGGCCCGGACCGTAAGGCCATTCGCGGAGCATGGAATGGGCGAGCGCGATCTGCGCGGGCGGCGGTCCGGCCAGAGGATACGCGAGTTCAAACTGGAAGAAGGTTTTCTCCGGATCGGTGAATGCAATCGGCGGGGTGATCCTGGTGATCTGACCGGCAAGAGGCTGCCCATGAACTGAAAGCGTGAAATGAGTCGTGAGATAACCGCGGTGCTCTTCGGCGGCCGCGGCGAGTGACTCGGGATCGGCCTCACTGTTGGCGAGGTAAGCTGCCTGGGCGACCTGGAGTTCCTTCGCCGAGACGTTGATCGCCACCTGGATTTGCTCCGGAGCGATCTGAATCCAGAGGGAGTTTTGGAGAAAAGGATGGGCGTCCCCGACTGCGATCAGGAGAACGAAAACTGCCAGGAATGGGAGCAAGACGGGACGCATGCGAAGGGCAGGCTCTAGCAGGCGAAGCCGGGCCGGACAACGGCCTTACGGCTTCGGCACGATCGCGAGGTAATTGCGCACGCCTTTCCACTCCCGCTGATAAAACGGCGGCTCACCGCGTACCCAGAGCGCGGTGGAACTGCCGCCGTCCAGATTGAGCGCACGAGTCACCCGTGCCTCCGGAAAAACCGCTGGGGTGGCCAGGATCTCAGCCATCTCTGCAAGCGACACGCTTTTGCAGATCAGAAATCCGAAGCGGCCTTTCGCGTTCTGAATCACGACGGTGCGCGCTGCGCCGCGGGTGCCGTTTAAGCCGGCAATCGGTTGGCCAGCCTCGACGAGGAACGGCCCGGCCTGGAGCGCTTCGCGGACGCCGGAGGCGGCGAACGCAGCGCGTCGGGACACGGCAATGCCTTTGCCGTTCACGCTGACGACTCCGCTCAGCAGCTTCGCTTTCTCCAGCGGATGAATCTGCACGCCTTGTCGAACGACGAGCCCTAGTGGCGTGCGATCAGGATGAAAATAGCCGCCGTTCACTCCGGCGAGGGCGCCACGTTTCACGCAGGCGCTGCCCAGATCGAATTCGCCCTGCGGGTTGTCCATCACCGCAAAAGAGTGCGTCTTGGACGAGAACGTGACCGACCAGAGTGTGGCGCGGCCGCCGGCACTGGCGAGTTTTTGCTCGGTAAACGTGAGTCCATTCGGCGCCGGCAAGGTCGTCGTGCTGGTCACGTCCCATGCGGCAGAGAGATCTCCGGCGAGAACCAGCAAGACGAACCAGCGAGCGTAGAACTTCATCCTGGAGTCATGCGCGGCACGGACGGGAGAGACAATCCAATCCGTTGCGACACGGTTCCGCTACGCGATGAGATCGCCATAAATCAGTTGCTTCGCTGTAGCGCATCCGATAATCCCGGCTGCCTCCCCCAGAGGACCTGGAGAGGTCTTGATAAATCCTTTAGCCGCAATTTTCCCCTCGATGCCCTTCTGCAGGTTCTGGATCGCGCTCGGGTTGATGGCTGTAAGCGGCGCCCAGTTTGCCGCGGCACAAGAGGAAAGCTCGTCCAGCGGAGCCGGTGCGACGGGCTCTGCGGCGGAAACTGCTCCGGTGAGCCCCCCTGCCGCGCCCGGTGCAGGATCGAGTTCCGCGTTCGGAACGAGCCCGGTAGCTCCTTCCGCAGCAACGGGAGCCGGATCGACGCTCGAGGCGCCAGCCGGGGCGGCGGGACCGCCCCCCAGCGGTACGACCCCTGAGGCCGACACCGGATTGATGCGACCGCCCGCGGCCGAAGCACCGGCATCGTTCTCGGTGTCGCCCGGTTATGGCCAGGCAGCGCAGATCTTCATTTCTGGAGAAGGACGTCTGGCACGGCCGAAGTTCACCACGCGCGCATCGGTCTCGATGGGGTTCGACGATAACATCTTCCAGACTCCTACGAATCCGTCGGACATTCCGGAGCAGAGATTCCAACAGCAGGTGAGCGCCGGAAACCCCGAGCAGGTCTTTTTTGTACCGGTGCCGGCGACTCGTCGGCCGCAGCGAATCGGTGCACCAATCCGGCCCGCCCCTACACCGCAGCAGTTTCGCCGGGTGGTCATTCCTGCGACCGAACCGGAGTTTGAGGAGATCGTGATTCCCGGGTCACCGGCGCCCAAACGCAAGGCGAGCGCGATCGCTCGGTCATCACTGAGCTTCGAGGCGCAAACGGCCACTCGGCGCAGCGTTTTCACCTTCGATGCGAACGTCAACGCCGACTATTATTTCAGCCGGCCTGGGAAAAAGACGGATTACAACGGCAGTCTTGCGCTCATTTACCTGAAACGCATCACCCCGAGGCTGCAGTTCAGCGGAAGTGTCAGCGCGGTCTATCTTCAGCAACCTGACCTGGCACGAATTAACACGCCGACGGATTTAGGCAGCGGCAGCTACTTCAACGTGCTGAGCAAGTTCGATCTTTCTTACCGTTGGAAACCGCGTTTTTCGACGGTCACCAGCTTTAGCTACAACGCGCTGAAGTTCGAAGACGAGACGTCTCAGGTTAACGACTACAACGAATACGCGCTCGGAACGGAATTCCGCTATCTGTGGAGTCCCCGGCTCACCGTGCTGATTGAGGGCCGCTACAGTCAGTTTCTTTACGAGAATAGCCCCTTTCGCGACTCGCACACTGTATTCGCGCTGACGGGCTTCGATCTGACGCTGACCCGGCGGGCGGCCGCGACCGTGCGGTTCGGAACGGCCATGCGCACCTTCGACGAATCCGGCGTTTCGAGCGTGACACCTTACCTGGAGAGCACGCTGAACTACCAACTCGGCCGAGCGAGCTATCTCCAGTGGAGCAGCCGCTTTGGATTCGAAGAACCACCGGACGAGAAGACCGAGGTGCTGACGTTGCGCACGGGGTTGAGTGTCCGGCACTTCTTCTCTCCACGGCTGCGTGGAACCCTCGCGGCGAATGTCCTTCATCAAGTCGCGACGACCGAGGCGGGCGATAACGACACCACCCGCAGCACATTCGACACTTCACTGGGCATGGAATACTCGCTGACCCGCGACTGGTCGTTCAACTTCACCTACAGCTTCACGACGGTTTTCGGTGAGCCGAACGACAGCGACTACTTTCGAAACCGGTTGTTCCTAGGAGCCAACTACGAGTTTTGAACGTAAATGACGTTTCGACCTCGAATCCAGATACGCGTTGCGGATCGCTGGTACTGCGCTAATTATTATCACTTTTTTCCGCCCCATCTATGAACGACTCCAGTGAGGTTAAGCTCCACTTTCTCGACTATTGGCGTGTCATCAAGGTGCGTTGGGGACTGATCCTGCTGGCGTTCTTCCTCGTCATGGTCACCGCTGGGGTGACGACGTATTTCCTCCCGCGCGAGTACTTCTCGAAGGTGACCATGGAGGTGAAGGAGGACAACTCGGGCCCGGTCCAAGTGCTTGGATCAATGGGTCTTCAGCGGTCCTATAATCCCCAGTTCGTCGCAAAGGAGTTCCAAGTCCTGCAGACCACTGCGATCCTTTATCCCGTGATCGAACGCCTCGATCTCACGAAGGAATTCAGCCTCCCTGGCATGCCTCCGCTGACCCCTCAACAGGCATTCATTCGCTTGAAAAGGGCGATGAGCCTGCAGGAAATTCGGAACACCAGCCTGATCGAAATTGGCGTTTACCATACCAACGCCCAGCTCGCGGCGAATATCGCGAACACGATCGCCGTGGTCTATCAGGACAAGCGAGCGAGTGAGTTAACTGAAGGAGTCCGGAAGGGCTTGGCGGAGCTAAGGGAAGGCGTGAAGCAACAGCAAATCGAAGTCGAACAACTTGCTCGGACGGCCGCGCAGATTCGTGCCCAGGAAAGCATTACCGATCCCGACCCCGAGAGCTATTCGCCGCAACTGGGACGCGACGAACAACGAATGTCTCTCGATGAACAGAATCTGAACGCGCAGAAATCGCTGGTCAGCAAGATCACCGTCCAATTGCAGGAAATCGAGAAGATCCAGCCAGAGGCTCTGATGGGCTTGTTACAAACGCTGGAGATTCAGAATCCGACCGTGCTTAAGACACTGCCTCTACTTCAAGATGCTAACGTCGAGGAACAGCGACTGATCAACACTGGTCTCGGTGAGAACCACTACCGAATCAAAGCCTTGCGTGCCGCTCAGAGAGAGCACCGGGAAGTGCTTTCGATTGAACTTGGCACCATCCGACAAACTCAGGCGACTCGCCTCAAGATCGAGCAGGAAAGATTGGAACGTTTGCAGGCAGCCTCCGATGAGTCGGCTGTTAGGCAGATCGCACAGAAGACTAAAACGCTTACCTATATCGACGCCAAAAGTAAGTACATCCAGGCCCGGAAAGTAATGGAGAGTGCTGCTCTTACCGCCTCGGCGGAAACGATAAAGCTGACCGTGCAGCAACCGACCGCCCTCATCTACAATAAAGCCGAGAAAGCGGACGCGCCGGCCAAACCGAACGTCCCTGCTTACATGGCGCTGGCCGGGTTGGTGGGATTGGTCGTTGGCGTCGGCCTCGCGTTCTTCATTGAGTATCTGGATACGAGCGTAAAGACCCTCGATGACGTGGAGCGTTTCCTTCAGATTCCAGTTCTGGCAGTGATCCCGAAGGACGTTTCGTTGTTGATGCAGTCGCCGGGTGACACAGCGGATGCGGAGGCCTACCGCATCCTCCGAGCGAACGTGGAGTTCAATAAGCCGAGCCGCGATGCGAACACTGTAACGCTGATCAGCGGCGGTCCGGGAGAAGGCAAGTCCACGACGTTGAACAACCTTGCCTTCACGTGTGCCAAGGGTGGTTACAACGTTCTCGTGGTCGATGCCGATCTTCGTCGTCCCTCTCAACATACGATCTTTGACGTTCCAAACACCTTCGGTCTTACGGATTACCTCCAAGGAAAAGCGGACCTTGAAGAAGTGGTCAAAACGACGCGGATCGACAATCTCTCCTTTATTCCGAGCGGCCAGCTCCCCAGCGAGTCGGTGGGAATCTTGAACTCGCAGCGCATGATGGAGTTGATGCGGAAGTTAAAGACCCAGTACGATCTGGTGTTCTTCGACTCCCCTCCGATCCTAGGCGTCAGTGACGGATCGGTTTTAGCGAGTGAAGTGGACATGACCATCATGGTCGTCCAGCACCGGCGCTTCCCGCGCGCGATGCTTCAGCGGGTCAAACAGGCAGTCATGAACGTGGGCGGACGTTTGATTGGGGTCGTTTTGAACAACGTGGATGCCCGCCACGACGAGGGCTACTCGTACTACAACAATTACAACGACTACTACGCTCCGCGCCCGCAGGCTGCCACTACGCCAGAAGGCAATCGCCCGGCGCCGCCAGCACCCCGGCCGCCGGCTCTTGCTGCCCGTCCCAGGGATAACTCAGGCGACTACTAACCTGGAAACTATGCGCACGTTTTCCGCTCTTCTTCTCGCGTTAGCCACTTCTGTCGCCCCGGCTTTGGCGCAGCGGGCAACTCCTTCCAGGCCGAGCCGTCCAGAGGCAGCGCCGGTAGCGATACCGGTCGCCGCTGCCGCGCAGCCACCCCAACATCAGGCTCCTCAGCAGCAGAGCGGCGCAATCGCGGTGCTCCGCCCCGGAGACATGTTCACGTTGCGCCTCGGGGGCATGCCTCCCGACTTCGCGAATGAGTTCGCGCTGGATTATACCGTTGGTTCCGACGGGACGGTGAACATCCCCATGGTCGGCGACATGCGGGCCGCGGGGATGACGAGCACGCAGTTCCAGCAGGCGGTGCAGAATCGCCTCATCAGCGACAAAATCTTCACTCGTCCGACGGTTGTGATCGGCATCCAGCAAAACATCCGTTTCGTCTCGGTAGGTGGAGGCGTACGGACTCCAGGACGGCAGCCATGGTCTCCTGATTTGACTCTGAACTCGGCGGTGCAGGGCGCTGGCGGCCTCACCGACTTCGGCAGTCCTAAGGGTTGCAGGCTGATCCGGGACGGTCAGGTTTCCGTGTTCGATCTGCGCGCGCTCGATAAGAATCCGGCAGCCGATCCGAAGCTCCTGCCCGGCGATCAAGTCGTGGTCCGGCAGTAGAGGACTACGAGACGCTAATCAGCGACCGGTTTTTCCAGAGGTAACCGAGGCCTGAGTAGAGCGTCAGGACGAGGGCGAGCGCGATCAGCACTGCTCCTCCATAGTGCCAGGCGTGCGCCCACCAGTAGAGGCCGGTGATCACGCCGGCGCGCTCGAGTTCCGCAAGGGCGAGTAGCCCGAGAAAGAAGCTCACGGTCACAATCTGCCAGGCGGTCTTGTGTTTGCCCATCCGTTCTGCAGGCAGCACCACGCCCTGGCTGGCGGCTAGCAAGCGCAGGCCGGTGATCAGGAATTCGCGGCTGATGATCACCACTGCCACCCAAGCCGGAAACGCATGCAGCGGCACGAGGCAAATGAACGCCGCCGCCATCATCACCTTGTCCGCCACCGGGTCCATCAGCCGTCCGAAATTCGTGACGAGGTTTCGCTTCCGCGCGATCTCCCCATCGAGGTAGTCCGTCATGCCGGCGATCGCAAAAAGCAGGACGCCGATTACGTGTCCAAAGCGCCACGACGAGGAAAGCACCACGACGAATCCGGCCGTGAGGATGAGACGCGCGAGGGTGAGTTGATTCGGTAAATTCATCTGACGCCCCTGCGCTTAAACGAGCGCGGTGGCCGAGTCCATGCCCCTTCTGCGCCGAGGTGGAAAACTCCATTGCCTCGCCCGCTGGCTTGCCGATACGCTCCCGCCCCTCGCAAAACCTGCGTCTCTTTCAACTGCACGACAAACCTCAATGAGCACCTGTGATATCGGCCTGATCGGCCTCGCCGTGATGGGCGAAAACCTCGTCCTGAACATGGAAAGCCGCGGCTTTCACGTCGCTGTTTTCAACCGCACCACCAGCGTCGTCGAGGCCTTTGAGGCGAGCCGCGGCAAGGGTAAGAACTTCGTGTTCGCCAAGACACTGCCCGACTTCGTCGCCGCGCTGAAGCGCCCGCGCAAAGCGCAGATCATGGTCAAGGCGGGCGCTCCCGTGGATGCGGTGATCGAGCAGCTCATTCCCCTGCTGGAACCCGGCGACATCATCATCGACGGCGGCAATTCGCTCTGGACCGACACGCAGCGCCGCGAGAAGTACCTGAAGGAAAAGGGACTCCACTTCTTCGGCGTCGGCGTCTCCGGCGGGGAAGAAGGCGCGCTCAAAGGGCCGTCGATCATGCCCGGCGGTTCGAAGCAGGGCTGGGAGGCTCTCGCCCCGATTTACACCAAGATTGCCGCCGTCGCCGAAGGCGAACCGTGCTGCCGCCACATGGGTCCGGACGGCGCCGGCCATTACGTGAAGATGGCGCACAACGGTATCGAATATGGCGACATGCAGCTCATCTGCGAAGCCTACGCGATTCTCAAGGCCGCTCTGAATCCGTCGGCGGACGAGTTCGCCGAGATCTTCGGCGAGTGGAACAAGGGCAAGCTCGATAGCTTCCTGATCGATATCACGACCAAGATCTTCAGCCGCAAAGACCCCGAAACGGGCAAGGCCATCGTCGATCTCGTTTTGGACAAAGCCGGCCAGAAAGGCACCGGCAAATGGACCGTCGGCCATGCGGTGGAAATGGGGGTGCCTCTGAGCGTGATCGGCAGTGCGGTCGAAGCGCGCATCCTCTCGTCGCTCAAAGACGAACGTGTCGCCGCGAGCGCGGTGCTCCCGGGGCCCACGGCGAAGCCGTTCACCGGCGATCGCGCGAAGCTCATCGAAGCTGTCCGCGACGCGCTCTACGCGAGCAAGATCATCAGCTACGCACAGGGCATGGTGCAGCTCGGCGCCGCCAGCAAGCTCTACAACTGGAACCTGAACTTCGGGGACATTGCCTCGATCTGGCGCGGCGGCTGCATCATCCGCGCGCGGTTTCTCAACCGCATCACCGACGCCTATCGCAGCAATCCGGACCTCAAGAACCTCATCCTCGATCCGTTCTTCCGCGACACGCTCCTCGAGACGCAGGCGAACTGGCGGAGCGCCGTCACCACCGCGATTGAATACGGTGTCGCCGTGCCGGCCTTCAGCAGCGCCCTCAGCTACTTCGATAGCTACCGCCAGGCGAATCTCCCCGCGAATCTGCTCCAGGCACAGCGCGATTACTTCGGCGCACACACCTATGAGCGAATCGACAAACCGCGCGGCGAGTTCTTCCACTTCGACTGGCTCAACCCGTAGCAGCACTTCCGTTCTTCGTGCAAAGTGGCGCGTCGCTTCCATGCCGGCGCGCCATTTTGCTTTGACCCATTCCAGGTGAACGACTGAGCCGCCCTGCCATTCCTTATTCATGAACCGTCTCTCTCGTCTCGCTTTTCTCCTGGCCATCACTTGCGCCGCAGCGCGTGCCGCTGAGCCCATCCCGGTGCATCTCGCCACGAACATCGAGCCGCGAATGGGGCGCACCGCCGCGTTTGCGGTTGATGCGGATGAGGCCACCTATTTTGCTTCGAGGCGGGCACCGAAAGCAGCGGACTTCTTCACCGTCGCCCTTGATTCCGCCACCAAACTCACGCGAGTTTCGGTGCTGACCGGCAAAACCGACGGCAGCGAACGTCTCGCCGACGCCGTGCTGGAAGTCTCCGAAGACGGAACCGCTTTTACAGAAGCCGCGCAGTTCAACGACGGCGCAGTGGACGCGGCGCTCCCGCCTCAGCCGATCAAAGCGATCCGCGTGCGCCTGCTCAAAGACGCGGCGCATTCAATCACCCTGCGCGAAGTCCGCGCGAGCGACGCGGCTTTCGCCGCGGCCGGAATCGTGCGCAGCCAAAAGCAGCTCGGCGCCGAGTTTGAGAACGTCATGGTCAGCTTCGTTGGCGACGCCTCGCTACTGGCTGGCGAAGAGCAGAAGCAGCTCACAGCGTTCCTTGAAAAAGCCGCAACGATTTACGTCGAGCAACTCGGCGACATGGCGAAGCGCCTGGATATCCCGTGGGAGCGCGTGCCGAAGTCGCTCGTGGTTGCTTACAAATCCGAGACCGGCCGCGGCGTACCGGCTTATGCCTCCGGCAACACGATCACGCTGAACACTGCCTGGGTGCTCCGCGATCCTGCGGACAGCATCGGCATGTTCACCCACGAGCTCACGCACGTGGTGCAGCAATACCCTCCCGGCAATCCCGGCTGGCTCGTCGAAGGAATCTCCGACTTGATCCGCTACGAACTCTCGCCTCCGACCGATGCCTGGGTGCAGCGGCTGGAGCGAATCGACCCGAAACGCTCGGACTACAACCGCGCGTACAGCGAAGCGGCGAAGTTCCTCGCGTGGGTGAAGAAAAAGTATGCACCCGAGCTCACCGGGAAACTCAGCCGCGCCATGCATGAACGGAAGTTCCGCGACGAGCTTTGGTCTGAGATCACCGGCCAAGACCTCGCGACGCTTTGGAGCGAGTATCAGGCTGGCTAACCCTTGCCGATCTTCCCATGTCAGCCCCGCTCAACCCGACGCTTAGCTAATTTATTATGGATCTCACCCGCACCGCGTACGGCACCTGGAGCGGCGGCCGCTTCATGCATTTCGGCGAACCGCTTGACGACGATCGTTTCATCGGCGCGATCCGCCTCGCTTACGAAAGCGGCGTCCGGACGTTCATGACCGCCGACGTTTACGGCAATGGCGCCGCGGACGAAATGCTCGGCCGCGCGCTTGCCGGTTTTCGGCGCGACAGCTACTGCCTGGTCGGCGCCATCGGTCACGATTTCTACAGCGGCCAGCGTGACGGATCCAAAGGCTTCCCGCGCTTCACGCACGCACAGCTCCGGCGCAGCGGCGATTACGCCAGCTACATCCGCATGGCCACGGAGAAGGCCCTCGCGCGCTGCGGGACGGACCACTTCGACTGCGTCCTGCTGCACAACCCCGATCACACCGGATACACCAGCGACGCCGTTTGGAACGGTATGGAAAAGCTGCGCGAAGCGAAGCTCACGGAGTTGCTTGGCATCGCGCCGGGACCGGCGAACGGCTTTGCGCTCGACCTGATCCTCAGCTTCGAGCGCTTCGGCGCGCTGATGGATTGGGCCATGATCATCCTTAATCCGCTCGAGCCGTGGCCAGGTTCGCTCTGCCTGCCAGCCGCCGAGCAGCACAACGTGAAGTTGATCACCCGCGTCGCCGATTACGGCGGCGTTTTCCACGACGACGTGAAGCCCGGACACACCTTCGGCCAGCGCGATCACCGCACCTTCCGCCCCGCCGGTTGGGTGGAAGCCGCGCACGCGAAGATGGAGCGGCTGCGCCCCTTTGCCAAAGACCACGGCCTGACCATGCTCCAGCTCTCCCTCGTCTGGAATCTCAGCCACGCTCCGGTGAAGAGCGTCATTCCGACGATGATCCAGGAAGTGGGTTCCGGCGCAAAACCAATCGAGGCGAAGATCGAAGAACTCGCGAGCCTGCCCGAGCTGACTTTAAGCAGGGACGAAGTGGAGGAGATCCGCCGTATTGGCGACAACACCGGCTGCATGGACCTCAAAGGCGGCAACCCGCGGCACATCGGCGAAACCTTGCCCGATCGTTGGGCGCTCACCAACGATCTCCTGCAGGTTGCCGAGCGCTGGCGCATCAGTCCGGCCAAGGACCTCGCCTACGCCCACGCTGAACCCACGTCGCCTGCGGCGGCGCGCTGATACAGCCTCATCCCGGCTCCCCCGCGAATCGGGCGCATGATACGCGCCGCGATATTCGATGTGGATGGAACCTTGGTGGATACCGTCGATCTGCACGCGGAAGCGTGGCAGCGGGCGTTCCAGCATTTCGGCAAGGAGGTCGCCTTCGCAGATGTCCGCGCGCAGATCGGCAAAGGCGGCGACCAGCTCATGCCGGTGTTCTTGAGCAAGGAAGAGATCGAAGAGCGCGGCGAAGAGATCTCGAAGTGGCGAACCGAGCTGTTCGCGAAGGAATACATGCCGCGGGTGCAAGGCTTCCCCAAGGTCCGCGAGCTCTTCCAGGAGTTGCTCGCGAAGGGCCTGCGAATCGCCCTCGCCTCCTCGGCCATCGGCAAGGAACTTCAGACCTACAAAGACCGCGCCCAGATCGCCGATCTCATCGACACAGAGACCTCCAAGGACGACGCCGAAAAATCCAAGCCGCACCCCGACATCTTCGAAGCCGCTCTCGATCGCCTCGGCAATCTGCCGCCGGAACAAGCGATTGTCATCGGTGACACCCCCTACGACATCGAAGCCGCCGCGAAAGCCGGCCTGCAGACCATCGCGGTTCGCTGTGGAGGCTTTCCCGAGGAAACCCTCCAGGGTGCCGTCGCCATCTACGACGATCCCGCAGACCTGCTTGCCCGCCTTGCTGGTTCACCGCTGATTTCTTCATCCCGAACGTAACGGCACGCGCCGGGTGCCAGCGCCGGCACTGAGCGCCTCGCAGTTGGGGCGGCAGGTTGCAAACTTTGTTCCGAGGCTGATTCGCGGGCGGTTTCTTCTCGCCACCAGCGCGCGCGCGGCGCTTTATTCCATCTGCATCAAGCAATTATGCAGTCGCCGCAAGCGCAGCTCGAAATTCTCAAACGCGGAGCGGCTCAGATCGTTTCCGAAGCCGAACTCCTCGCAAAGCTTCGTTCCGGTCGGCCACTGAATGTGAAACTCGGGGTCGATCCGACCGCGCCCGACATTCATCTCGGCTTCACTGTGGCGCTGACGAAGCTCCGGCAGTTTCAAGATCTTGGCCATCAGGCAATTCTGATCATTGGCGATTTCACCGCGATGATCGGCGATCCGACCGGCCGGTCGAAAACGCGGCCTCATCTTTCGCATGATCAGATCATGCAAAACGCGGCGAGCTTTCAGCAGCAAGCGTTCAAGATTCTCGATCCGCAGCGGACGCGGACCGTCTTCAATGGCGAGTGGTTTGAGATCATGCCGTTCGAGCAAGTCATGCGGCTGAACGCGCGCGTGACGCTTCAACAGATGCTCCAGCGCGAGGACTTCAAGGCGCGCGTGGATCGCGGCGAACCGGTGCATTTGCACGAGATCCAATATCCGATCATGCAGGGCTGGGACTCCGTAAAGGTGAAGGCGGACGTCGAGATCGGCGGCACGGATCAGCTTTTCAACATCCTCGTTGGCCGTGATCTGCAGCGCGAAGAAGGCCAGGAACAGCAGGTCGTGTTTTTGATGCCACTCCTCGAAGGACTCGATGGCGTGCAGAAGATGTCGAAGAGTCTCGGCAACTATGTCGGGGTCAGCGAACCGCCTGTCACCATGTTCGGGAAGCTGATGAGCATCAGCGACACGCTCATGGAGCGCTATTACCTGCTGCTGCTCGGCGAGGCCTTGCCGGCTGGCCACCCGATGGATGCCAAGAAGCAACTCGCCTTCCGCCTCGTCGAGCGATACCACTCGCGTGAGGGAGCGCAGGCAGCCTTGGATGACTTCAATACGCGTTTCAGCAAGCGCGATCTGGACAAAGCCGAATTGCCGGAGTTTGCCGTGCAAAGTAACGCGTCGGATCTGCTGTCGGTTATTGTCGCGGGCTACGGGGAATGCTTTCAGCTCAAAAAATCGCGCGGCGATGCGCGCCGTCTGGTCGAGCAAGGCAGCGTGCAGCTGAACGGCGAAAAGCTCCTCGACGTGAAGGCCTCCCTCGAGCTGAAGCGCGGCGATGTGCTTCGCCTGGATAAGACCCGTGCGGTGCGTCTCGCGTAGGAGCTGCAGGGGAAGCAGACTGCTTCCCCTATGAGAAAGGCACTTCGCCACGTCTCCACTTGGCGCTGGCCCTGAGCAAAAGCAGCTCTTAGCTTCGGCTCCCTTTTTTTCGTTTTATGGAAGCCGCCACTCGCGTGCTCCGTGTCGGCCTTCCTTCGGGAAGTCTGCAGGAGCCTACCTTCGCTCTTTTCGCCAAAGCCGGCTTCACCATTTCGGGCGCCAGCCGCTCGTATAAGCCGGCAGTGAACGACCCGGAACTCGTGGTGCGACTACTGCGAGCGCAGGAAATCAGCCGCTACGTGGAGCATGGATTCCTCGACTGCGGACTGACCGGCAAGGACTGGATCGCCAACAACCGGTCGGACGTTGCGGTGCTCGCCGAGATGACTTTCTCAAAGGTCAGCAACAAGCCGACCCGCTGGGTCATCGCCGTGCCGGAGGATTCACCCATCCGTTCGGTGAAAGACCTGCAGGGAAAAGTGATCGCGACTGAAGCCGTCGAGCTTACCCGCGCGTTCCTGGCGGAACATGGAGTCACCGCAGAGGTGGAATTCTCGTGGGGCGCCACTGAGGTGAAGGTGCCGGATCTGGTGGATGCGATTGTCGATGTCACCGAGACCGGCTCATCGCTCCGCGCGAACAAGCTGCGGATTCTGGAGACGATCATGGAGTCGTCGCCGCAGTTCATTGCGAACAAGGCAGCGCTGCAGGACCCGTGGAAGCAGCTCAAAGTGGAGAAGCTCGTGCTGCTTCTGCAAGGTGCCTTCGCGGCGCGCGACAAGGTCGGGCTCAAGATGAACCTGCCTGAGGCGCGCCTCGCCGCCTTGCTCGCGGCTCTCCCTGCGCTTCGCAATCCGACCATCGCACATCTCGCCACGCCCGATTGGGTCGCAGTCGAAACGATCATCGACGAAAACATTGTGCGCGAAATTATCCCGCAGCTGAAATCGCTCGGAGCCGAGGGGATCATCGAGTACCCGCTGAACAAAGTGGTGTATTAGCCGGCTGATGCCCTACCGCGTCAGGTCCAATTTCGGATACCAATCGGGCGAGCGGTTCATGACCGAACTGGAGTTCTGGAAAAAACCCTTTGCGCCCCTTGGCGAAGCATGATTTCCTCGCCACCCCTCACCGACCAAATACCAACACATGGGTTCACTCAAGAAGAGACGGAAAGCTAAAATCGCCAAACACAAACGCCGCAAGCGGATGAAAGAAAACCGCCACAAGAAGCGTTTGCGCTACAAGAGCTAGCCGCTAAGCTGCGGCCATGCTTTTCCGTCTGGCAGGGTTTTCGCTCCGGGCGCAGGTGGTTTGTGGGACGGCAATCGCGCTCTTAATCTGCCCTGCTTTCAGCGCGCCTCCGACGGGTGCGCCGCCGCCTCGAGCGGTCCCGCAACCTGCTCGCAAGCCTGCGCCAGTCCAGATCGCTCCCGCGCCTGCCCTGCGGCCAGTCTCACCTGCACCGACACGGCGGGCCCGCAAGCGGCCTTCGGCAGTTACAAAACCGCAAGCTACTCCCGAGCCTGCGGCGGGGGCGCTTGACCAGACCGCGGAGCCGGACCCAGCTCAGAGCAAGCCCGCTGCTCCTTCCGAACGTGGAGCAAAGTCTGCCGGAGGAACCGAAGTTGAATTTGCAGACGCCTGGCCATCGGCCACTCGTGCGACGGCGGCGGACCTCCAGCTGAAGCCGGAAGACGCGCGCAAAGCGGAAGCTTTCGTCGCGTTTGCACGCGGATTGGTCGCGGAAGACGCCGCTGACCCGGAGACGATGCTGGCGAACTACCGGCGCGCCTTGGAACTCGACCCCGGCAACGCCGAGCTCGCCGTAAAAGTCGCGTACGAACTCGCACGCCGAAACGACGCACCGGCTGGGATCCAGATCCTGAAGGACGCGATCAAAGCCGCGCCCAAACAGCCGCTGCCTTACATCTATCTCTCGCAGCTTTACTCGAAGTATCTCAAGAAGGCGGATCTGGCGCAGACCTACGCTGACCAGGCAATCGCGCTGGCTCCGGATCAATTCACCGGCTACCTCGCTTTGTTCGAGCTGCATGAAGCCGCCGGGCAGAAACAGAAAGCGGAGGCGGCACTCGAGCGTGCGCTAAAGAACGACACCAAGGATGCGCGCTTTTGGCTGCAGTTCGGGGACCATTTGCAAAAGCGGCACCTCAAGGAGGACGGCTCCAGCGCACCCGCGGAACTCCAGCGGATGAACGCCATCTACGCGAAGGCGGCGGAGCTTGGGAAGGAGGACGGCTATGTCCTCGGGAAAGTTGCGGACTTCCACGTGATGTCCAAGCAGGTCGAAGCATCGATCCCGTTCTACCGCGCAGTCCTGAAGCTCCCGCCGCACCCCGAGAATCCAGGCTTGGGTATCTTTCGCGAAAAGCTGGCGCGCGCACTGGTCTTTACCAGCCAGGCGGACGAAGCGGTCGGCGTGATCGAGGAGCTGCTCCGGGAAAACGGGCAGCGCTTCGAGTTTCACGAACTGCTGGGTGAGCTTTACGAAAAGAAGGGCGATCTCGATAAGGCATTGGTGAGCTATGAGCACAGCTTGCAACTCGATGCGAGCGAACCACGCAATCATCTCCGGCTGACCAATCTCCTGCTGCAGATGAAGCGCTACGACCGCGCTGTGGAAATGCTACAGATGGCGCGCAAGAAATGGCCGGACCTTCCATCGATCACCTACAGGCTCGCGCTCTCCTTGAGTCATGCAAAACGTCACCAGGAAGCGCTGCAAGCCTTCTCCGATGCGATGGCCGACGCCGAAAAGCGGGACGAGGAGATGCTCAATGCGGGCTTCTACTTCATGTACGGGGCGGTCGCGGAACAGGCGGGCGACATCCAAAAGGCCGTCGAGTTGCTGAAACAAAGCATCGAGCTCGATCCGAACGCGCCGGACGCTTACAACTACCTCGGTTACATGTGGGCGGATCGCGGCGAACGGCTGGACGAAGCGGGCGAGTTGATCAAGAAAGCCGTGGAGCTCGAGCCGAATAACGGCGCGTATCTCGATAGCCTCGGCTGGTTTTACTTCAAGCAAGGCAACGCCGACAAAGCGCTGAAGGAGCTATTGCGCGCTCAGGAAAGCATTGTTCGCGAGTACAAGCAGGACGACGCGACCGTGCTCGACCATATTGCCGACGTTTACTCGAAGTTGGGAAACAATGGCGAAGCGCTGCAGTATTGGCAGAAGGCGCTGACTTTGGAGAACGACGACGAAAAACTCCGGGAGAAAATCGTCGAGAAGCTCGAGTCAGTGAAACAAAAGGTCACTGCCGCTCCACCCACGGCCCCCGCGGAACCTGCGAAGCAGTAAGCCGCCCGGTGGCTAGCGCTCGCCGACGAACTCGAGCTCTACCGGTGCCGGAATCAAGCGGGCGGCATGCGCCTGGCCGAGGAATTCCCGGATCGCCGCGCGCCCGGCAGCACCATAGTCGAGCGTGAACTCGTTCACGTACATGCCGATGAACTTGTCCGCGAGGTCTGCATCCATCCCGCGCGCCAGCGGCATCGCGTGAGCCACCCCAGCCTGCCGGTGATCCAGTCCGTAGCGGATGCTGTCGTGCAGGATGGCATTGATCTCGATTCGATCAGCCGGAGCGATGTCTTTGCGGATGACGTTGCCGCCAAGTGGCAGCGGCAAGCCGGTCCGAGCCTTCCACCAGGCGCCGAAGTCGATCACCTGAACGAAACCGTCGCGAGCGTAGGTCAACTGCCCTTCGTGGATGATCAGGCCCGCATCGGCGCGTCCGGCCCGCACATGCTCGAAGATCTCGTCGAACGGCACCACCTCGGCGTTCACCTCGCCCGCAAAGAGCCGCAGCGCCAGGTATGCACTCGTCATCGTCCCGGGCACGGCAATCTTCCGGGTGCGCAACCAGGCAGCGACCGCGGATTCATCAGCAAGGTCCGGCAATGGCGTGCCTTCCGGAACGATGATCATTGGACCGTAGCCATCGCCCATGCTCGCTCCGCAGGGCAGGAGAGCATAGCGATCGAGCACGTAAGCGTAGGCATGAATGGAGATCGCCGAGATGTGGAGTTCGCCGCGCGTCGCGCGTTCGTTGAGTGTCTGGATGTCCTGCAGGACGTGCTCGAACGCCCATCCACCCGTCTCGATCTTGTGTTCTGCCAACGCGTAAAACATGAACGCGTCATCGGGATCGGGAGAATGGCCAAGCGTGAGAAGTCGGGACATGAGCGCGCCAGCAGTAGCCACGCAGCGGGCTGTCGTCAAAAGGATGCGACGGTCAGCGTTTCCAGATCCCGCCGGACAGGTGCCCGAGCCAGACCGCGAGCAATGACGCAAACACCGACAGCGCGACGTTGCTCCCTGCTGTCGCCCACCGTCCTTCGCGGATGAGTTCCAGCGTCTGCAAACTGAACGTGGAGAACGTCGTATAGCCACCGAGCAATCCGATCATCAACAACTCGCGAGTGACTGGCAGCGGCGCGAGAGCCGCGAGGAAACCAATGGCGAACGAGCCGGAGACATTGACCACCACGGTCCCAAGATGCGCTGCCCCGAGCGCCGAACCGCAGAGCGCGCCCAACCAGAAACGGAGCATTCCGCCGACAGCGCTGCCGATGGCGATGAGCAGATAGGCGCGCATGCGAGGCGCGGAGATAACGCGTTTGCGATTCGAGCAAAAGCGCGAACTCCGCACCGGGCACGGCGATTCCAGCGCAACTTCGGAGATCGCGCGCAGCTCCGACGCATAAAGCGCCGATCCGCAGCCTCGTCGTTTGCAAAAGCTGCACGTTGCAGCCAAAATCTGCCGCTCCCCACCTCCCGCATGTCCCTTCCCATCCCCTGCTGTCCTCGCGCTCGCCTTTTCGTCCTCCTCACCATGGCTGCGATTGGTTCTTCGACCCTCTGGGCGCTTCATGAGAAGAACGCCGGGCCAGAGACCTTCGAGATCAAGTTCAAGCTGCCGCCGCCGAAGCCACTCACCCCCGAGGAAGAACTGGCAACTTTCAAAATCGCTCCGGGATTCCGCGCTGAACTGGTCGCTGCGGAGCCGATGGTCGATACGCCGGTCGCTCTGAGCTGGGACGAAAACGGGCGCATGTTCGTGTGCGAAATGCGTGGCTACATGCACGATGTGGACGGCAAGGGCGAGGACCAGCCGCTGGGTCGCATCGTGGTGCTCGAGGACACGAACGCCGACGGCCAGATGGACAAGCGCACGGTCTTCGCGGACGGGCTGATCTTACCGCGTGCGGTCATGTGCGTGAACGGTGGCGCGCTGGTCGGCGAGCCTCCGTTCCTGTGGTTCATGAAGGACACGAACGGCGATGGCAAAGCGGACGTGAAGGAGCAGGTGGACGACAAGTTTGGTTCGCGGACGGGCCAGCCCGAGCACATGGCGAATTCGCCGACCTGGCTCCTCGATAACTGGATCCAGTCTGCGAATCACTCGACCCGCTATCGTTTGCGCGGCGGGAAGTTTGTCGCGGAGAGCACCGCATCGCGCGGCCAGTGGGGCATGTCGCAGGATGACTTCGGGCGGCCTTTCTACAACTTCAACTCCGACTTCCTGCGCGCGAACTTCGTTCCTGATTCACTCGGCCGTCGCAATCCGAACTTCCCTTCGATCACCGGACTCGGCGTGCAGGTGCTGCCCAGCCAGGTCTGCTGGCCATCCCACCCGACGCCGGGCGTCAACCGCGGCTACGAACCGAAACAACTCCGCGAGGACGGCACGCTCGCATCTTCCACCGCCACTTGCGGCGCTGCGATTTACCGTGGCGGCTTGTTCCCCACGGAGTTCGCGGGCAACGCGTTCATCCCTGAGCCCTCCGGGAACCTCGTGAAGCGCGTGATCATTGATGAGAAAGACGCCGTGCTCACCGCGCGAAATGCTTACGACAAAGCGGAATTCTGGACCTCGACGGACGAGCGTTTCCGGCCGGTCAACGCCTACACCGGGCCGGATGGTGCGCTTTACGTCGTCGATATGTATCGCGGCGTGATCCAGCACAAAGGCTTCCTCACGCATTACCTGATCGCCAACATCAAGGACCGGAAGCTCGAAGAACCGCTGAATTGCGGACGCATCTGGCGGATCGTGCCGGACGGCGTGAAAGCGGGCGCCACCAAGCTTCCGAGCGACTCTGCAAAACTCGTCGAAGCGCTCGCGAATCCGAATGGTTGGGTCCGTGACACCGCCCAACGGCTGCTCGTGGAGCGCGCAGACACGAGCGTCGTCCCAAACCTGGTCGCCACGGTAAAAACCGCGCCTTCTTCGGTGGCGAAGTTTCATGCGCTGTGGACCCTCGAAGGCCTCGGTGCGCTGGAGCCGGGACTCTTGAGCGCTGCGCTCGTCGATAAAGATCCGAAAGTGCGCGCCACTGCGGTTCGTCTCGGCGACCGCACCTTTGTGCCCGAACTCGCGAAGCTCACCAACGAGCCCGCCGCCGAAGTGCAGATCGCGCTCGGGTTTGTGCTGAGCTCCTATCCTGAAGGTCAGGAGGCGACGTTGAAGCTGGCCCGGCAGGCAGGCGCCCAGACGTTGGTGCGGGACGCCATTCTCTCCGGTCTCCGCGGCCGTGAATTGGAGACGGTGGAAGCTCTGCTGGCCGGTCCCGGCGAGATGGCGCCGCGAGAAATGGTCGCGAGTCTTGCCCAGGCCGTATTGAACGAGCGCCGCAGCGGACGGGTGAAGACGTTGTTGAAGTTGATCGCGGCCCAGGAAGCAAACTCGCCGGCCCAGCGCGCGTTGCTCGAAGGCGCTTCGGGGAAATCGCTGAGCGCAGGCAAAACCGCACCCAAGGCGAAGCTGCTTTACCTCGATTCCGAGCCGCCGGAGATCGCGCAACTGCTTGAGACAGCCGACGCCAAAGCGAAACCGCTGGTGGTCGCGCTCAACACTCGCCTCGCTTGGGCGAACAAGCCTGGCGTTCCTCCGCCGCCGGTCATCAAGCCGCTCACGCCGGCGGAACAACAGCTCTTCGATGCCGGCAAGACACTCTACGCAGGGCTCTGCGCAGCGTGCCATCAGCCGAACGGGCTCGGCATGGAAGGACTCGCGCCGACGCTTGTGGATAGCGAATGGGTGCTCGGCAAAGCGGACGTGCTTTCCAGGATTGTCCTGCACGGACTCAGCGGGCCGATCACGGTCAACGGCCAGCCCTGGAGCCTCGAAATGCCACCGCTGGGAGCGGCTCTGAACGACGAGCAAATCGCCGGGATTCTCACCTACATCCGCCGGGAATGGGAACACAACGCATCGGCAGTGACGGTCGAGGAAGTGGCGCGGCTGCGGACGGAACACAAGAATCGCACCCGCGCGTGGACCGGCCCAGAGCTGTCCGTCGGAGAAGGCAAACGCGCAGCTGCGAAACCTTGAGGGAACCGGACGGCCTGGCTCTCGGCGAGCGCGCCGCCGATTTCTCCTGAACAACTATTCAGGGCAGAAGCGCAGAAGGCTACTGGGCTGCGATCAGCAATCGTGAACCACAGCATCTTCTACATCATCGGAGTCATTGTCGTCGTCGTCGTTATCCTGAAGCTCTTGGGGCTCTTCTAGGCACAACCTTCAGATTACATGGGACAACTTGCTGACCGCCGGACGGCGGTCAGCCGTTGTTCCAGTTCAAGAGCCGCTGAGCCGCAGGGGCGATCTCCGCGTGCAGGCTGTTCGGTACGGGCCCCAGCAGCGGCAAGGCTGGACCGGTGTTCGCGATTCCGGCGAGCGCGACTGCATGATGCAGCACCGGGATCGGTCCGTGCGCATTGCGTAATCCCTCCAGTTCCTCGAACCGGACCCGAATCGATTCCGCATCGTTCGTGCGTCCAGACCCGAGCGCTTCGAACATCTCCCGGGAACGGCGCGGCGCGACGCAGACGCAGCCCGAAGTGAAAGCGCGGACTCCGAATTGCGTGCGGTGAATGATCGCGGGTTGCTCGCCGATTCCGCTGACGATCAGCGCCGGATCCACCTCGTCCACGAGAGCGGCCAAAAGCGGGTCATTCGACGGGTCGGTGCGAACGACCGCATACTTGATCCACGAGATCACGCCCGCTCCCACCAACGCTTTCACCACTTCCACGGTGACATATTTCTCGTCCTTCACGTAAAGGACCGCCGGAATCCCGGCTTTCTCGACAAACTTCATCACCGCGATCCGCACCCCTTCCGGCGAACTCGGTGCCAGCGTCGGCAGGACCATGGCAGTGGGGAACTTGCGCGTCGCCAGGATCGCCGCCTGATCCATCATCGTGCCGAAGTACGGCCCGACTGACGGGATCACCCACGTGCCTTCGGCGGCACTTTGTTCCAGCACCTCGAGCACCTCGCCGTATTCGGAAAGCGCGATGTTGTAGAAGTTCGCGTTGCCGCCGTAGAGCAGCGTGGACACTCCGCCGCTTTCGATATGACGGATGAGGCGCGCGTTCTCGGCCGGATGAATCCGGAGCGTGGCGTCCCGGCAAAGCGGCGGCACCGCGATGACGGATTTTTCGAGATCTGCCACGGAGAACGTCGTTTTCATCGAGGCAAGAAAGCAGGGAGGGAGAGCCTCGATGGCAAGCGGGAACTCACCACCGAACCGAGGGAACGCTGCGGCGCGTCAGTGAATCGCCGGTTCCGTCATCAGCTCGCCGGTGTGATGCAGGAAACGGAAATCGCAGCCCTCGTCGGCTTGCGTCACTTCATTAAGGAAGAGCGAGAGGAAGCCCCGCCGCGCGTGTGGATCGCGCGCCTTCCAGTTCGCCCGACGATTCGCGAGTTCCGCATCCGGCAGCTCGAGCGTGAGCGTCCGCGCCGGCACATCGAGCACGATGATGTCGCCGTCGCGCACCAACGCAAGCGGCCCACCCACCGCTGCTTCCGGCGCAATGTGCAGCACGCAGGCGCCGTAGCTGGTTCCGCTCATCCGGGCGTCCGAGATGCGCAACATGTCGCGCACACCCGCCGCGAGCAGCTTCTGCGGGATCGGCAGCATGCCCCACTCCGGCATGCCGGGCGCACCCACCGGACCCGCATTCTGCAAAACGATCACGCTCTCTGCGGTCGCCGGCAACTCGGGATCATCGATCCGCGCGGCCAGGTCGGCGTAATCCTCGAAGACCAGCGCTGGCCCGCGGTGCTGGAGGAATTGCGGCTCCATCGCGCTGTGTTTGATCACCGCGCCATTCGGGCAAAGGTTTCCGCGGAGAATCGCGGTGCCGCCTTCCTCCGCGCACGGATTGCCACGCAGTCGGATCACTTCCGGGTTGTGGATTTCCGCCAGCCGCCCCGTCGCGTCCGACTTCTCCGTCTCGGGAAGTGCCGGCGAGATCTCCAGATTCTCACGCAACGTGCGACCCGTGACCGTCATGGCGTCGCCGTCCAACAAATCAACCACTTGGGCGAGCAACGCACGCAGCCCCCCAGCGAAGTAAAAATCCTCCATCAAAAACTCGCCAGCGGGCCGCAGATTCGCGAGACGCGGCGTGGTGCGCGAAAGCGCGTCGAAGCGCTCCAGCGGCAGTTTCAATCCGGCGCGTCCAGCCATTGCGACCAGATGAATCAGCGCGTTCGTTGATCCGCCGATCGCCATGTCGGCGACGATCGCATTGTCGAAGCTCGCTGCGTCGAGAAAGCGCGCGGGGTTCAGGTCCGTCCACACATTCTCCACGATCTGTCGCCCGCTCTGTGCCGCCATTCGCCAGTGGGAAGCATCGCTCGCCGGGATGCTGGATGCGCCGGGAAGCGTCAGCCCAAGCGTCTCCGCGATCGCCGTCATCGTGCTCGCCGTGCCCATGGTCATGCAATGGCCGTGCGAACGCGCGATCCCCTCCTCCACTTCGCACCAGGCTTCCTCCGTCAAATTGCCGGCGCGTTTCTCCGCCCAAAACCTCCAGGCATCGTATCCGCTCCCGAGCACCTGCCCGCGCCAGTTGCCACGCAGCATCGGCCCGCCGGGCACAAAAATGAACGGCAGCCGCGCAGAGAGTCCGCCCATGATCAGCGCCGGCGTGGTTTTGTCGCAGGCGCCGAGCAACACCGCACCATCGACGGGATGACAACGCAGCACCTCTTCCGTCTCCATCGCGAGGAGGTTTCGGTAAAGCATCGTGGTCGGCTTCATGAAGTTCTCGCTCAGCGAGAGCACCGGGATCTCCAGCGGCATGCCGCCGGCCTGCAGCACGCCCTTCTTCACGTTCTCGGCGAGCACCTTGAAATGGAGGTGGCACGGATTGATCTCGCTCCAGGTATTGAGGATGGCGATCACCGGTTTCCCCTCCCAATCCTCCGGCCCGAGCCCCATTTGCCGCGCCCGCGACCGGTGCCCGAAGCTGCGCAGATCGTTCGGTCCGAACCAGCGATGCGAACGGAGCTGCTCGGGAGAAAGGCGGGGACGAAGGTTCATGAGGAGGCGACGCGGGGACGTTCGACCACACTGCACATCCTGTTTCGCAGCGACCAATCCAGAATGCGCCGGCAGCGCTCTTCACGCCGTTTATGCGAAAAGAGCTGCGAGAATCACGCGCACACCCTCACACCCGCTCGCCGGATGGCCGGCGCATCGAGCAATGCGGTCATGGCCGCCGCTTGTCAGAACTCTTCACGCACGCAAAACGCGCGGGCTCAACTCCGCCCGAGGCGGAACTCGAAGCTGTCCACCAGCGCGAGCCAGCTCGCTTCGATGATGTTGTCCGAAACGCCGACCGTGCCCCAGCTTTCCTGGCCGTCCGTCGAGTCGATCAGCACACGCGTGCGCGCCGCGGTTCCGTGCTGGCCGTTGATGATGCGGACTTTGTAGTCATCGAGTTGGATCTCGTCGATCTTGGGGAAGAACGGCCGAAGTGCCTTGCGCAACGCGCCGTCCAGCGCATTCACCGGTCCGTCGCCTTCAGCCACGGTGTATTCCGGAGTGCCGTTGACGTGCAGCTTCACGGTCGCTTCACACTTGTTCCAGCGACCTTCGCCGGAGCGACGATACGAGCAGTGATACTCCTGGAGTTCAAAGAGGGGCCGATGCTGACCCAGCTGTTTGCGCAGCAGCAATTCGAACGATCCTTCCGCGGCTTCGAACTCGTAGCCTTCGCTCTCGAGCCGCTTCACTTCGGTCAGGATGCTGGCCACCTCCGGCGCTCCTTTGCTCAGTTTGAAACCGAGTTTCTCCGCCTTCACGATGACGTTCGACTGCCCGGACATATCCGAGATGGTGATGTTCCGCTCGTTGCCGACCAGCAGCGGATCGACGTGCTCGTAGCTGCTCGCCAGCTTCTGCACTGCATGCACATGCTGCCCGCCTTTGTGGGTGAAAGCAGCGGTGCCCACAAACGGCGCGCGGATGTTGTGCGGCACATTCGCCAGCTCATCCACGAAGAGCGACAACTCGCGCAGGAGGGTAAGATCGCGAGCCACGTTCAGACCCATCTTGAGCTGAAGATTTGCGATGACCGAGATGAGGTCGCAGTTCCCAACCCGCTCACCATAGCCATTGATCGTCCCTTGCACCTGCACCGCACCCTCGCGGATCGCGATCAGCGCATTGGCCACGCCGAGCCCACTGTCATTGTGGGTGTGGATGCCAACGCCGGGTCCGACCGCCGCGATCACTTCCCGGGTGGCCTGCGCGATAAACTCCGGCAGCGAACCACCGTTGGTGTCGCACAAGACCACGAGACTGGCCCCCGCCTCGTGGGCTGCCTTCAGCGTCGCCAACGAATACGCCGGATCGTCCCGGTAGCTGTCGAAGAAATGCTCCGCATCGTAGAGCACCTCGCGCCCGTGCTTCTTCAGGTAAGCGACAGTGTCGGCGATCATCGCCAGGTTTTCTTCGCACGTCACCCCCAGCACCTCGACCACCTGCAGCGGCCAGGTCTTGCCGACGATCGTCACCGCCGGCGTCTCCGCCTCGAGCAGGATGCGCACTTGCGGATCGTCCTCCACTTTCATCTTCCCGCGCCGGGTCGCGCCGAACGCCGTGATCCTGGCTTGTTTCCAGGTGCGCTTCTTCACCTCCTTGAAAAACTCCGCATCCTTCGGGTTCGAGCCGGGGAAACCACCCTCGATATAATGCACGCCGAACGCATCGAGCTTCTCGGCGACGCGAATCTTATCGAGCACCGAGAACGAAATCCCCGTCCCTTGCGTGCCGTCGCGCAGGGTGGTGTCGTAGATGGTGACGTTCGGTGTGCTCATAAGAAAAGGCGCGCAAGCTATGTCACCCGCCCGGCACTGGCAAGACGCGCACCACCCCGGTGACGCGGAGCGCGCCCGCTTAACCCTGGCCCGGCGGTTTTTTGCCGCGAGGCCACTCGCGGATCTGCTTTTTCGCAGCGTCGATTTTGTCCGGCGGCTGATTGCAAAGCACCACGCCGCGGAGCTGCGCGAGCTGGTGATGCCGCACGACGAACTTCTTTTTGGCGCGCTCACCCTCCAGCTCGATGCGCGTTGGCGGTCCGTTGAAGTCACCCACGAAATCGAACTGCAGGTCGAAAAGGTTGCAGGTGTAATGCGGCACCCAATCCCACTTGATCCGCTTTTTGCCCGTCATGTTCGCGCCGGCCACGCGGCCTTGTTCCTGTGGACATGGCGAGTGATCGACCCTGCGCACGCCGCTAAATATTTTGTCCGGAAAAGCCGCGATGTCGCCCGCGGCGAAGATCCCCTTCTCGTCCGTCTCCAGATACTCGTTCACCGGGGTGCCGTGCGGATACGCGAGTGGCGTATTGACCATGAGACCCAGGTTCGGCTCTGCGCCGAGAGCCGCGATAGCCAGTCCAGCCGCGACCCGGTGCCCGCTCTTGGTCTGCACGTTCTTCAAAACCGTGCGTCCTTCGAATCCGTTGAGCGCCTCGCTCATCATCATCTGCACGCCTTGCTGGCGGTAATACTCGGTGAGCCAGGCTGCCGTCTCGGGATCGAGCGTGCGATTCCAGATCGCCGGCCCGCGGTGCATGTAAGTCACCTGCGCTTTCGGAAACTTCGAAAGCAATGCCGCCGACTCCGCGCCGATCAATCCGCCGCCAATCACCACCATTTGGCGCTCGTTCTCCGCGACTTCGCGCAAAGCCTGCACGTCCCGCAACGACCGCACGTAAAAGACGTTTCCCAAGGTCGCACCCGCCACCTGTGGACGCCGCGCCCGGCTGCCAGTGGCCATGCACGCCTTGCGAAATTCGATCGCCTGACCATTCGCGAGCACCGCGACTCGCCGCTCCAGGTTGAGCTGCGTCACGATCGTATCCAGTCGCAGATCGATCTTCTGCTTCTCATACCAATCGGGCTCGTGCAGTTGCAGACTGCCAGCCAACGGCGGACTTCCCTTGCTCAAATACGCCTTCAGCAACGCGGAACGGTCGTACGGATACGCGCTCTCATTGCCCACCATCATGATCGTCCCCTTGCTGTCGTGCTCCCGGACTCCCTCGCAGACGCTGACGCCTGCGACCCCCGCTCCAACGATAAGGTAATCGCGACGAATCATTTGCTGCGGTGAAATACCGCCTCGCCCCCGTGCGCCGCGAGCAATTTCTCGCCCGAAGATCGCGCTGCTTGCGCGAAAACAGTTTCATCGGGAAACGGAAATCCATAGTTCCATCACTACTCCGCCGTTCGCTGATGATTTCACTCACGATCGAGAACCTGACGAAACGCTTCGGCGACGCAGTGGCTCTCGACAGCGTCAACCTCCGCATCGAACCGGGCGAGATCTTCTTTCTGCTCGGACCAAGCGGCTGCGGAAAGACGACACTGCTGCGGTCGATCGCGGGGTTCTACATCCCGGAAAGCGGTCGCATTCTGTTCGGCGACGAAGACGTGACGCGCCAGGCACCGCACCGCCGCAATACCGGGATGATGTTCCAGAGCTACGCCCTCTGGCCGCACATGACCGTGGCGAAGAACGTCGCTTTCGGTCTGGAGGAGCGCAGGGTTCCGGCCCGCGAACTCACCGAACGTGTGCAGCAAGCGCTCGACTCGGTGAGGATGGGGCCCTTCGCGGATCGCAAGATTCATCAGCTCTCCGGCGGCCAGCAACAGCGCGTGGCGCTGGCTCGCGCCCTCGTAATTCGTCCCCGCTGTCTCCTGCTCGATGAGCCGCTTTCCAATCTCGACGCGAAGCTGCGCCTCGAGATGCGGACGGAAATCCGGCGCATCTGCAAGGAGTTCGGCCTCACCGCGATCTACGTCACGCACGATCAAAAAGAGGCGCTCTCGATTGCCGATCGCATGGCGATCCTCGAAGGCGGTCATATCCGCCAGACCGGAAGACCGGCTGAAGTGTATCGCCACCCGCACTCCCGTTTCGTCGCGGATTTCATGGGTGAAACGAACTTCCTCGAGGGGCGAATCACGGCTCTGGAAGGCGCAACTGCGAATGTGGAGACACCGCTGGGAGCATTCATCGGCACGGTTCGAGCGGAGGGTTGGATGCCCAAGCTCGGCGCGAGCTGCATCCTTTCCATTCGTCCGGAGAGCTGGGTGCTTTCGCCCCAGGCGACGGCGCAGAACTGCGTGGCAGGCCACATTGCCGAGCGCATGTATCTCGGGGAAATGGCGCAGTACCAATTCGCCGCCAAAGCCCATGGGCTGAAGGTTTACGAGTTGAACCCCCGCTACGTGGAACTGAGCCCGGAGCGCGAACTCTTCGCCAGCGCAGCGGTGGAAGACGTGGTGGTGTTAGCCGCATGAACGCTGCGTCGTCCTGCCGGCCATGGTGAAACAGATTCCGCTTTTCCTCGCCCTCCTGGTGGTGATCGTCGGACCGATCGCGCTCCGGCCCAAAGATCGTCACGTCGGCAATGCGGGGGATCGCACCCTCGTGATCATCACCCCGCATTTCGAGTCGATCCGCTACGAGTTCGCACGCGGGTTCGAAAAGCACTTTCTGGAGAAAACGGGCGAGCGCGTCCGCGTGGAATACCGCACACCCGGCGGGACCAGCGAGATCTCGCGGTACGTTGAGTCCGAGTTTATCGCCTCGTTCCAAAATCATTGGACCCGCAAGCTCGGACGCCCGTGGAGCGGCGTGGTGGAAGACAGTTTCGACGATCCGAAAGTGAACCCCGACGTCCCGCCAGCGGATGAAATGAAACGGCTTGGGCAGGAAGCGCGGCGGGCCTTTCTGGAGTCCAACGTGGGCTGCAGGATCGACCTGTTCTTCGGTGGCGGCTCCTACGATTTTGAGCAGCAAGCCCGCGCCGGGCGCCTTGTCGATTGCGGCTACGTCGCGGCACACCCCGAGCTTTTTAATCCCGATGTCATCCCGCAGATCGTCGCGGGCGAGCCGTTCTGGGATCCGAAAGGCCGTTGGATCGGCAACGTCGTTTCCTCCTTCGGCATTTGCTACAACGTGGATTCGTTGCGCCGCCTCGGTGCCGAGCCGCCGCAACAATGGAGCGACTTGGGAAGTCCGCGATTCCTGCAGCAGATCGCGCTGGCGAATCCGACCCAAAGCAGCTCGGTCAACAAATCGCTGGAGATGGTGATCCAGCAGCAAATGCAAAAGCAGCTTGCGGAACACCCCGCGAGCGAACCGGAAGCCATTCGCGCCGGCTGGACGCGCGCAATGCAGTTGCTGATGAAGATCGCGGCGAACGCGCGCTACTTCACCGACACCTCGACGAAGATCTCACTCGATGTGGAAGCGGGCGAAGCCGCGGCCGGCATGACCATCGATTTCTACGGACGCTATCAAAGCGAAGCCGTGCGCCGGCCCGACGGCAGCTCGCGGCTGCAATACCTCCCAGTGATCGGCGGCTCCTCCGTCGGAGTCGATCCCATCGGCATGTTCCGTGGCGCGCCAAACCCGGATCTGGCCAAAGCGTTCATCGCCTATGTCCTTTCGGTTGAGGGGCAAAAGCTTTGGAACTGGCAAGCCGGCGTACCCGGCGGACCGCAGCGCTACACGCTGCGTCGGCTGCCGATCCTGCCAGAGCTTTACGCGCCGGAGTTCCGGGAAGTCCGCTCCGATCCGGACGTGAATCCTTACGAGCTGGCGAAGACTTTCACCTACCACGAAGCATGGACGGGAAAGCTCTTCCGCCCGATCGCATTCATCTTCCGCGTGATGTGCATCGATCCGCACGACGAACTCGCCGAAGCCTGGCGCGCCTTGATCGCGGCTGACTTCCCGCCTGAGGCGACCGCCGCGTTCGGAGACGTAACCGCCGTGAACTATGACGCCGCGTCTGGATCAATTCGCGACGTGCTCGCCGGCGACAAGATCAAGGAAGTGCAGCTCGCCAGGGAGCTCGCCGATCGTTTCCGCGCCCAATACGCGCACGTTGCCGCACTGGCGAAAGCGCGGCGTTAACGACCCGTCAGGCGCCCGGAGCGGGGCCGTCCTTCACGCAACGGAAGCCGGTGTTTTGCAAACCAGTATCGATGGCGGTTTTCATCCGCGCGCTCGGTCGGTAGCCGCGGCAGTAGTTGTCGCTGCACATCCAGGAGCCGCCGCGCGTGACCTTCTTTTGCGCGCCGGGCTCATCGGGATCGTAGCTGTCCTTCGGTCCTTTCGGATTCCGGTGCGCGTCACGATTCGGATCGCGCGCCATCAGCGCGTAGGAGTCGGGTCGATACCAGTCTTCGGTGAGTTCCCAGACGTTTCCCGCCATGTCCTGCAGACCGAAGTTGTTCGAGGGAAAGCTACCGACCGGCGCGGTCTCGGAAAACCCATCCTGATTCAGGCGCTCCTCAGGAAAGCGGCCCTGCCAGATATTCGCCATGGTCTTTCCAGCGGGACTCTTTTCGTTTCCCCAGATGAACGGCTGTCCTCTCAGACCACCGCGCGCTGCGTACTCCCATTCCGCTTCGCTCGGCAAACGCTTACCGGCCCACTTGCAGTAAGCGACGGCGTCCTCGTAGCACACGTGCACCACGGGATGCTTCTCCTTGCCGCGAATGTCTGAACCCGGTCCATCCGGACTCTTCCAGCTCGCGCCGGGGACGTACGCCCACCAGGCGTAGGCATCGTTCGGGTTTGCCTCAGGGCCGGGTTTGCGGAAGCACAAAGAACCCGGCTTGTTCAACTCGGGCGGCACGCCGGGCAGATTCGGCGGCCGCTCGGCCACGGTGAGATACCCCGTGGCGTCCACGAATTTTTCCCACTGCGCGTTGGTCACTTCCGTCTTGTCCATCCAGAAGCCGTCGAGCTTCACGTCGTGCAACGGCAGCTCGTCGGGCGGCACGTCATCCCCGATCCCGCCCATCGTAAATTTGCCGGCGGGAATCCAGATCATGTCGCTTTCGAAGCGGATGTTCGCTGCCCGTGTGAGCTCCTTTTCGCGCGAAATGCGGCGCGCTTCTTTCAGCAACCAGAACGAGGAGAGCCCAAACATTCCGAGGAAGAACGCGACGATGATCAGCGTGCTGCGCCCGGCGGGCGATAGTTTGAAAGATGCGAGTTTACTCACGGGGCGGCAACGTGTGCGGCGTTCACCCCAGATGCAAGTTTGAGGCTGCGGATCAGCGGATGAAGTAGCTTAGATTCTCGAGTTCGATCGCGAGATCGACGCTGTTCACCACTACCCGATCGGGCACCTGAAGCATGATCGGCGCGAAGTTCAGGATCGCCAGCACGCCGGCGGCGACGAGTTCATTGGTCACCTCCTGCGCAACCACCGCCGGGACCGTGAGGATCGCCATCTTGATCTGCTCCGCTTTCACAAACTCGCCGATCTTCGTCATCGGCAAAATGCGCACTCCGAGATCGCGTTCACGCTTCTTGGTGGCTTCGAGATCGAACGCAGCGACCACCTCGAAGCCTTCCTTCGCAAAGCCGGGATACCGCAGCAGGGCCGACCCGAGGTTGCCGGCACCGACCAGAATCACCGGCTGCAGGTGCGTGGTGCCGAGCACTTCCGTGAGCTTTGCGCTGAGCGCATTCACGTTGTAGCCGAGGCCGCGGGTGCCGAACTGACCGAAGTAGGTCAAATCCTTGCGGAGTTGCGTCGCCTTCACGCCCGCCGCCTTGGCGAGCGCGGCCGAAGAAACCGTCTCGATCGAGTTCGGCTTCAGTCGTTGTAGTGCCCGATAGTAGAGCGAAAGCCGGTAAACGGTTTTCCGAGGGATGACTAACTTCGGCATTTTGTGAAAAGGCACTAACCTTTACGGACCTCCGCCGTAGCCGATGCATTCAAAAATGGGTAGTTTTTTTCCGCGCGCAGCATATCACTCGGTCCGGTCCGCTCGTGAGTGGGCCTCTTTTTCATGCGCCTCAATCGTTTTCTCGCCGCCTCCGGACTCGGTTCGCGCCGCAGTGTCGAGGAACTGATTACCAACGGTCAGGTCCGGATCAATGGCCAGGTCGTTACCAATCTTGCCACGAAGGTCACTCCTGCGGATGCGGTGAAAGTTGGCAGTCGCCTGCTCCGCGTCCAGGAGTCGCTGACCGCCGTGCTGAACAAGCCGCGCGGTTATGTTTGCACCGCCAACGATGAGGACGACCGCAAGACGATCTTCGAACTGCTGCCGCCGAACTGGCCGCGGGTGTATCACGTTGGCCGTCTCGACAAGGACAGCGAAGGGCTGCTGATTTTGACAAACGACGGCGATCTCTCGCTGGCGCTGACGCATCCGCGTTTCAAGACAGAAAAGGAATACGAGATTCTCCTGGATAAGCCGTTCGACGCGACGTTCAAGGCCAAGCTCCTGCGCGGATTTCACATCATCGGCGGCCGCGCGAAAATGGAGCGAGTGGAGATCCTTGGGCCGAATCACCTGCGCGTCACCTTGCAGCAAGGCATCAAACGGCAAATCCGCCTGATGCTCTACGAGGTCGGCTACGAAGTGGAACGCCTCGTCCGCGTGCGGATCGGCGGACTGAAGATCGGCGAGATGCGACCCGGCGAGTGGCGGATCCTCAATGGCAAAGAGATCGCGGAGTTGAAAGCGAGCTAGCAGCTGGGCGCGAGCGGGCGTTCACTTCCGCAGATCGTAGCAGACCACGCGCTCTTCATCGCGCAGGTAGAGGCGACCACCTGCCAAAACTGGCGCAGCCCAGCACGGATAACCGAGCTTTGGCACCTGCCATCTCCCGAGTTCCTCGAGTCGTTCCGGGTTCAATCGGAACAACCCGAGCAGGCCCGCCTCGCCGAGCGCGATCAACTTGCCATCCGCGAGGATTGCGCTTCCGCGGCCGAAGACGTTCGGCGCAGGTTCACCTGGACCGAGCTTTGCGTGACCGCCGTTCGGCCAGCCTTCCACGCGATCCCAACGCAGTTTTCCCGTGGCGAACTCCACGCAACGAAAGCGCGCATCCGGCTCGTCGCGGCCACTGAACGCGTAAAGAAAACCGTTCGCGAGCACCGGTCGAGTCCAGTGCATTTCGAGCGCCAGGCTGCGCCAGACTTCGTCCACTCCGCGGCCGTCCGGCCGCACACGCAGCAAGACCGATCCGTTTTTATAATAAGCTGACGACAGCAGCACGAGATCGCCGCTGACCACCGGCGTCATTGCATTCACTGACGAGTCCTGCCGCGCGCGAAACCAATAGGAGAAACGATGCGCGCCGGTTTTCGGTTCCAACGCGACCAGGCCCTGGCGCATCACCACGAGCACGTACGGCTCGCCATGGATGGTCGCGAGGACGGGCGAACAGTAGCTCGCCTGTTTCGCGAAGGCCGGATCGGAGCGGTTCCAGGTCACCAGCCTTTCGCCGGGCCAGCCGGTCATCGGCACGCCAGTCCAGGTCTTCTCACCGACGTTCTCCCAGATGGTCTTTCCCGTCGCTGCATCAAAAGCGACCACGCCGGAATTCGGCTGTGCACCGAGCTGCACGATGAGCATTCCATCCGACAAAACGGGCGAGCTGCCGACGCCGAAGAAGGCCTCCGGAACTTCCCAATCCTGCTGCGTTGCACGTTGCCAAATCACCCGGCCGTCTTTGAGATCCGAGCACCGCAGGACGCCTTCGGCACCGAAGGTGTAGCAGCGATCCGCGGTGAGCAGCGGACTGCAACGCGGGCCGTTGTTGTAGCCGAAAGGATCCCGAAAGGTGGAGGGATAGCCGTGCTTCCAGATCGTCCTGCCGGTTGCTGCGTCGCACGCCTCCACGATCTCTTCGTCGCGGAGACGATGATGAACCACCATCACGCCGCCTCGGATCGATGGCGCGCTGTATCCCGTGCCCACCTGTTTTTCGAAAACCAACGGCAGTCCTCCGCGCGGAATGGCTTCCACCAGCCCGGTCTCGGAGGAGGTTTGATCCCGCCGCGGTCCCATGAACTCCGGCCAGTCTTCGGCCATGACCGTCGCGGCGTACACGGCACACCCGAGCACCACCGCCTTGCGCAATGCCTGAGCCGCAGCAAACGCGCGCATATTACCCGCCAGGAAGCACCGCAAGCACCACCAGCAGTCCGATGATGAACATGACTCCCCAGACCATCCACGAAAGCACCACGGCCTGCTGATCATCCAGCGAGCTTGCTTTGCGCGAGAGCGTGACGAGGTATTCCAGCTCCGCGACCTTCAGGCGCAGGCGTTTCACGCGATCCAGCGCAGCAGGTTGATTCATCGGCGCGATGCCGTTGTCGGCCAGCACGCGGCCGATCTGGAGGTAGGGGTTGTGCTTGGCGGATTCGAGCAGGTTGATCTCCTTCTCAAGGCGGACTTTTTCCCGGTCGCGAGTGCGGATCTCCGATCCGAGACGATTGTCGGCTTCATCGAAGCTGGCCTGCAATTCGCGCGACTGGCGGTCGAATTGTTCGATGGCGAGACGATCCCGCTCGAGCTGTGCCTCGAGTGATCGGATCTCGCTCACGGTGCGCAGGTGCTGGTTGCGGAGATCCGATTTTTCGTTGGGAATGGAAACGATCCTTTCACGCAACCGGAACAGCTCTTGTTTGATCGGGGCCGTTTGCTCGGGGTGGGAAAGCAGCTCGCTATAGAGGCGATTGATGTCGCGCAGTTCGCGTTCGAGCTCGGGCATTCGCCGCTCCAAGGCCGGCTCCGTTTTGCGTTTCGCGGCGAGCTGGCGCTCGATCTGCGGATGCGTCGAAACAATCGCCCGCCGCTCATTTTCAATCCGACGCCGTTCTTCCTCAAAGGCGCGCCGCCCCGCCTCCTTTTGCTCGCGCAGTTCGCGCAGCTCCTTGCCGAGCCCCGCGCTCTCGTTGGTCAGCCGCGACTGCTCGCGTTCGTAGGTCGTGATCTTTTCGACCTGCGCCTGAGTCTGGGGATCGAACTCCGCCTGTTGCCAGCCGAGCAAGCCGAGATCCGTCTCAGCACGGATCAGATCACGCCGGACAAAGCCCCGCCGCAGCCGGTGACGCAGCCGGCCGAACTTCCGGGATAGCTCCCGGAGGCCTGGCGTGAATGGGTCCACTATTCGTCGGGCGAAGCGCCGAGCTTGGCGAGAATGCTGAAGTCTTCGAGAGTCGTCGTGTCGCCCGTGACCGTCTGCCCGCCGGCGATTTCCTTGAGCAGCCGGCGCATGATTTTGCCCGAGCGGGTCTTCGGCAGCGCTTCCGCAAAACGAATATCGTCGGGTGTCGCCACGGGACCGATCGCGGAGCGCACGTGTTTCTTAAGGGCAGCCGCGAGTTCCTTGGTGGCTGCCACACCCTGCTTGACGGTCACAAAGCAAACCACCGCCTGGCCCTTCAGTTCGTCTGGCCGGCCGACGACCGCCGCTTCCGCGACTGCTTCATGGGAAACCAATGCGCTCTCCACCTCGGCGGTGCCGAGCCGATGCCCGGCGACGTTCAGGACGTCGTCGATTCGGCCGATGATCCAGAAGTTTCCCTGCTTATCGCGCACGGCACCATCGCCAGCGAAGTAGCAGCCGGCCACTTCGCTCCAGTAAGTTTTTTTGTAACGTGCCTTGTCGCCCCAGATGCTGCGCAGCATCGACGGCCATGGGCGTCGAATGACGAGTTTGCCGCCGACATTCGGCGGCACCTCATTGCCGTCGTCATCCACCACCGCTGCATCGACTCCGAAGAACGGCCGCGTTGCCGTGCCAGGCGTGGTGGGCGTCGCGCCGGGCAAAGGCGTGATCATGTGTCCCCCGGTTTCCGTTTGCCACCACGTATCGACGATCGGACAGCGACCGCCACCGATCACGGTGTGAAACCACATCCAGGCCTCGGGATTGATCGGCTCACCGACCGTGCCGAGCAGCCGCAGCGAGCTCAGGTCATACTTCTTCGGCCACTCATCGCCCCACTTGATGAACGCACGGATCGCGGTCGGCGCGGTGTAGAGAATCGTCACCGCGTAATCTTCGATGATCTTCCAAAAGCGGCCGTTGTCGGGAGAGTTGGGCGCTCCCTCGTACATCAGCGTGGTCGCTCCCATCGCGAGCGGCCCGTAAACCACATAGCTGTGACCGGTCACCCAGCCGACATCCGCAGTGCACCAGTAAACGTCTTCATCCCGCAGATCGAAGACGTATTTGCAGGTGATGTAAGCGCCCAGCAGGTAACCCGCGGTGGTGTGTAAAATCCCTTTCGGTTTCCCCGTGGAGCCGCTGGTGTAGAGGATGAAAAGCGGATGCTCGCTATCGAGTGGCACGGGCGGGCATTGCGCGTCCACATACTCCATCTCGCGATGCCACCAGACGTCGCGGCCTTCCTCGATGTGGATGTCCTGACCGGTTCGGCGGAAAACGACGACACGTTTGACCGTGCTCGTGCCGCCCTGCAGTGCGTCATCGACGTTCTTCTTCAGCGGCACGATCGAGCCGCGGCGATAACCGCCGTCCGCGGTGATCACAGCAACCGCTCCGCAATCGGCGATTCGATCGCGAATCGAATCAGCACTGAAACCGCCGAAGACGACGGAATGCGTGAGCCCAATGCGGGCACACGCGAGCATCGCGATGGCCGCTTCCGGGATCATCGGCATGTAGATGATCACGCGATCGCCTTTGCGTAGCTTCTGGCGCTTCAGGACGTTTGCGAAGCGGCACACTTCCCGGTGAAGCTGCTGATACGTGAGCGTCCGTTTTTCGCCCGGCTCCCCTTCCCAAATGATCGCCGCCTTGTTCCGACGGGGACCTTGAAGATGCCGATCGAGGCAGTTTTCCGAGATGTTCAGCTTGCCGCCAACGAACCACCGGGCGAACGGCGGATTCCATTCGAGCACCTTGAGCCACTTGGTGTTCCAGGTCAGGTCCGCTGCCTCGCGCGCCCAAAATTTATCAGGTCGCTGGATCGACTCGTCATACATCGCCTGGTACTGGGCCATGCTCCCGATTCGCGCCTTTCTGCTGAACTCCTTGGCCGGTTTGAAGATGCGCTTTTCGTTCTGATGCGACTCGATATTAATGCTCATGCAGCGGCAGTTGGGGGAAGTTGATAAAAAGTCCGGCAACCCGTATCAGCCGGCTTTCCAGCGGACAAATCAAAGTTGCTCGCGCCGCAGGCAAAACCGACGAACCACCCAGCCGAAGAAGCAAATCCCCGCGAAATTTGCCGCAAGATCGAGCAAGTGGAAGCTACGACTGGGAATAAACGCCTGCGTCAGTTCTTCGACCGTACACCCCACGGCGACGAGGAGACTTCCCAACGGCAAACCGCGCCACAGGCGACCACGCAGGCTGTATTCAAGCAGCCCCGCAAGGCCGCCGATGAGGACGAAGTGGCCGAGCTTGTCCATCCCGCGATGGTTTTGGATAAACCGGAACACCGCGTTCGTGCGGCTACTGTCCGCAAGGTAAATGATTACGCCGACGGCGCTCAACCAAAGCACCGTTCCGATCCAACGGGAGAAGGTTGTCGCAGGCCCTCCGGGCCTCGGATCCGGTTCGGTCGTTCGCGCTTCGTCGCGACCCGTCTCGTTGATCACTCGTGGAAAACGCCTCCGCGCGGCCGCCGGACAGGATGGGACTGCCGCTACTTCGCAGCCAGCCCTTCGAAGGCTTTCAACACGTCCTTCGCATGCGTGTCTGTCGAAGCCTTGAGCATCGTCCAGGCGATCTTGCCATCCTTGATCAGAAATGACTGCCGCTTCGTGACCGCCCCCATCATCTCCGCTCCAAAAGCTTGGGCGACTTTGCCGTCGTGGTCGGCAATCAGCGTGAAGGGGAGCTGATACTTCTCCGCGAACTTCTTTTGTGCGGCCGCCTGGTCCTCACTGACGCCGAGGACTTGGATGCCTTTGCCCTGCAGCACTGACCAGTCGTCACGCAAGCTGCAGGCCTGTTTGGTGCAGCCGGGCGTGTCCGCTTTCGGGTAGAAATAGACCAGCGTCGGGCCTTTTGCGTAAACGTCTTTGAAGGCGACCATCTTCCCGTCCTGATCCTGAGCGCTCACCTCCGGAGCGGGCGCACCAACGGCGAGAGGTTCGCCATGCGCAAATGCCCCGAGGGTAAGGAAGGCGAAAAGAGTACGAAGGGCGTCAGTGGCTTTCATGGTGCCAAGAGAACCCGCGAGCCCACGAAATGTAGAGGGCAATTCGCAAAAAGCCGCGGCAGTGCGCAGCCTCCAGGTCTTGTCCCCTCGACGCAGAGCCGATGCGGGATACGGTGCGACGATCCCCTCCCCCGAATGCTGCGCGTTCTCCTGCTTTTGCTCACCCTGGCGCTGCTCGTCAGCGAGGCACAATGCGCTGCGAATCTCCCGCCGGGCACCCGCTTCATCATGTCGCACTTCGGCGCGGATGGCGGCGGCGGCGACGAGCGCCTTTACATTTCGATATCGCCGGACGGCGTGAACTGGACCGCGCTGAATAACGGCCAGCCCGTCTGGCAGCCAGCGGGTTGGGCGCCCTTTGGCAATGTGGTGCGCGATCCTTCGATCATCTTTGCCAATGGCTTCTACTGGGTCGTTTTCACCTCCGGCAACTACGGCCACCACGCCTCGTTCGGCTTGGTGAAATCCGCTGACTTAGTGAACTGGACCTTTGTGCAGGAAGTCCTGATGTCCGTTCCTTTCACCAATGACCCGCTTACCTGGAGCCCGATCTTCTATCACGACCTGGAGACGGGCGTGCATGTCTTCGTCGCCTTCAGCCGGATCAACGGCAGCCAATACAATCTCATTCCGGACATGACGATTTATGAGCTGCATCCAATGAACTTCGACTTCACCAGTTGGTCGGTGCCGGAGAAACTAAAGCTGCCCTTTGCCAACACGAACGAATTCTACGTCTGGCGGGAAGGTCCCACTTATCACGCCATCTATGTCGTCTTTCCTGGCGGCTACTGGGTGCATTCCACCGCCTCTTCGCTGACCGGCGTCTGGACCGGCACACAGAACCTCGGCCGCAACAGCATGGAAGGTGGAATGATGTTGCGGCGGCCGGAAGGTGGTTATCGGTTCTACGTTGAGCCAGGCAACGGCGGGACTCCGCCGGGGTTTGTCTTTTTCGATCTCGACGAAACGATGACGCCATTGACCCATGCGCAGCCGCTGAAAGCCACGGTCCCGATGCGCAACGGCAAGATGATCGCAGCTCCGAACACGACCACTTACTCTCAGTGGCAACAGCTCTTCCTCGCTGACCTGCCAGCCGATCAGCAAAGACCGGAATCAGATCCCGACCAGGACGGTCAAATCAATCTTCATGAGTTTGCGAACGGCGCGCACCCAAAGCTCTCGAGTCAGTATGGTCTGCCCACGCCGGTGTTTTCGTCTCGTCGCCAAGAGGGGAAGTTGCGCGCCGTTCGGTATCGACGGTTGATGAGCGCAGCAAATGTCTCCCGCGCCTTCGAAGCGTCCCATGACTTGAAGACTTGGGAGGACCAGCAATTCAGCTCGTCGTCGAGGACTCTCTTCACTGACGGAACCGAAACTTGGGATTCGTTCGACGGCTATTCCGGAGATCCAAGCCTCACGCGTTTCGCCCGGCTCCGGGTTACCTTGCTCAACCCCCTTGCGCCGCTGCTGGAGCCAGCGGCCGTGCGTCGCCCGCCTCCTTCACGGCCGCGCCTGCGTGCATCGCGTCGATAGCAATCCAACTTGCGCGAGGCGGCTTGTTCGTTGCGACCAATCAACTCAACCCCGGCTGCGCGTTTGACGTCTGCGAAGCTCCCGTTGTTTTGTGCCCGCACTCGGCCCCCATGGCTCGATTTTCCTGCACATGAAAACCTTCTCCATTCTCTCATTGGTCGCCTCGTTGGTTCTTCTCTGTGGCGGATGCACCAGCACCGGTGCGCGCGACAGTTCAGGCAATGCCTCGATGGGTGGTTCAATCGGCCAGCCCGCCGGTGGTCCGATGGTCGGTCACGCCGCCAACATGGCCAACTAAGCCGCGCTGCGCCTACACGGCAGGCTAGTCAAAGTGCCGCGTCCGACGCGGAACACTACCGTGAGCGACGGCGACGGAAGCCTAGCAGCCCGACCAAACCGGCCGACAACAACGTAGCGGCCGCGGGCTCCGGGACCGCCAGCAGGGTGACATCGCGCCCGCTATCCGCAGCATAGCTAAGAACGAAGTCCTGACTGAACAACCCACTCGCGACGGTGAATTGCTGGCCTTCCGTCAAAGTAGAGCCGAGATAACTAAAGCGTGCGCCGCCAGCGGGGCCGATCAACGGGGAGGAAGTATCGAGCAGGGTGAAGGTGGTGCCGTCAACCGGATCTGCCAGGAGGGAAAGCGCCAGGGCGATTGAGCCTGCAAGCGTGGCCGCGCCGCCCACGTTGACTCGATCCGAGGTGGCGGCGCCGATCTCGATTGAGAGGGTCGAGCCACTCTGGAAGGAAAGCGCGCCGGTACTGATCGTGCCCAGTCCCGCGCCGGGTGCGAGCGTTCCGCCGCCAGTGAGCGTGACTCCGGTAAGAGTTCCCGTCCCCCCCAAAGTTGCACCGGTGTTGACCGTCGTGCTCGCTCCGCTGATTGAACCCTGCACCATCAGCGTTCCTCCGTTTACCGTCGTCGCGCCGCTATAGGTGGCAGCCCCGCCGACCGTCAGCATTCCCGGACCGGTCTTGGTCAACGCGGAGGCACTGCTTTGCCCGATGGCACCCGTCAACGTCAGGCTACCCATACCGGTGCCGTTGTTCATCACGTTCACAGTGGTATTCCCACCAAGGGTCACCGCACCCTTCGAGCTCAGACTATAAGGACTGTCGGTCACTGTTGCGCCACCGGTGACGTTTAGCACGGAGTTCGCGCCCATGCTGACTGCTCCCTCCAGCGTTGCCAGCCCGGCACCTCCGACCGACTTTGAAAGCACTTCCAGGCCGACGGTTGCGCCTGCAGGGATGCTCACCGTGTTTGCCAGTACGACGCCTTCCGCGAAATTCGTGAAACTGAAGTCCGCCAACCTCTGCGAAGCGAAGGCACCCCCGGTGCCGCCGGTGAAACCGACGAACCCAGAGGTGCTCCCGACCGAAGCGGCAAAGTCCACGCCGTTGAACACGTTCGTATAGCTCTCCTGGCTGATGCGATTGAACAGAGTCTCGGTAAGCGTGGCTGCGACAGGATCGTAAGTGACCGTAATCAGGATCGGGTCGCCGCTCGCCAGATCCACCGGCGTACTTGGGATGTAAGTGCCCGCCGTCCCAACCGCAAAGTTTGTCCCGATGGGGTTCCCATTCCCAGTGTAGATGTTGAACTCCAAAGCGGCGCTGTTCGCGATCCCCACATACCCGAGCTGACCGCCTCCGCCTCCGACGGCGTTCGGCCCGACCCCCTGCACGACGAACGCAAATCCGTCTGCCGCACGGTTCCCACCCGCAGAGTATGCGAACGTCGTGGTGAACCCCTCCGCGAAAGAGACAGCCGTCGGGGAGAAAACGCTACGCGCCTGGCTCCCCATGTTTTCAGTCAACGTCAGGACTGCGCCGGTTCCGTCCACGGTTGCGCCGCCGTTGAGAGCAAAAGCACTGAAGCCGGTAAAGTTCGCGGCCGCGCCCAACGAAAGCGCACCACCATTGTTGATCGTCACGCTTCCGACTCCCAATGCCGCAGAGTTGGTGACCGCAATCGTACCAGCGTTGATGACGGTCGGTCCGGTGTATCCGTTCGTATTGGATAGGGCCAGGATCCCTGTGCCGGCTTTGATCAGGCCTGAGCCCCGATCAAGGATCGCCGACGAAACGGTCAGATCCACTGGGGCCGTCCCCCGCGGAACGTTGAACGTCACGGGAGCGGTGGCATTGGCCCCGAGCGGGTCATTACGGAGGTAAATAGCACTGGCGCTGATTGTCGAAGGGACGCTGCTCGCGACGGTGGTGACGTTGCCGTCGAGAATGTAATTAAGAAGCGCCCCTTGGGAGAGATTCCCGCCGTCCATTGCCGTCAATGAGCCGCCGTTCAGCGTTACATTGGGAAGCGTTGAATGAGTGTTAGCGCCCCCGAGCACGGTTCCGCCATTCACCGTCAGGCTCGCCACTCTGCCCGCGTGGTAACCGAGGCCATCGTCCGCACCCAATATCAATGTCGCACCTGCATTCACCGTGACCGGTTGCCCGGCCGGCAGTGCGCCTTGTGCGTTATCGCCAGGTGCGCTGCTCCGGAGGACGCCGCTGTTGATCACCGTCGCGCCCGCGTAAGTGTTAACGCCTGTTAGCGTCAAATCCGCGGCACCTTCCTTGATCAAGCCACCGGTTCCGCCAATCGCTCCGGCATAGGTTGCGTCCACCGTTTGAGTGACAGTCAGGTTGCCATTCAGGTTGATCGTCGCGGTATTCACGCCGCTCACTGGGGTGGCGATGCTTCCCGAGAGCGAACCAATCGACTGAGCCGAGTTGAAGTTAACTGTGACCGCTCTTCCCGCTCCTGTGTTCGCATTGTTCACCGTAAGCGATCCGGCGCCGAGACTTCCCGTTGGGCCGACATTCAGAGTGCCCGCGTTTACAGCCGTGCCGTTCTCGTAGCTGTTGACGTTATTCAGAGTCACCGTCCCCGTGCCTTCCACCGTCAGCGATCCCGTGCTTTTGATGGCGTCCCCGCTGATCGTGTAATTCAGGGTGTTGTTTTGGAACACAACGACTGCAGGCTTCACACCGGCGGCTCCCGCTTGAACCACCACATCAGTCCGGGAAGGCGCGCCAGTATCGTTGAAGACCACTCCGTTGGTGTCGCTGTAAGTGGACGGTGACCCGGAAGAGTTCCAGTTGGCCGTCGTCTCGATGTTCCAGACGTTGCTCGTAGTCCCAGCCCAGGTCAGACTCGTGAAGGCCGCGAGTCCGAAAAGCTGTACTTCGCCGATTTGCATACTATTGGCCGCACCTTTGATCGTGGGGAAAAACAGCAGGTAGTTCTTATACCCCGCTGTATTGCTGAACGTGACAGTCTGCGAGTTTGCGTTGTTTAACGCCGTGGCCCCCCCGCCTCCGCGCCCCGCCGGTAGCGCCAGATTGCCTGAGCTGATTTGCGTGAACGCCGTCATGTCGAACGTAGTCGCGGCGAAGTCCAGGTCCGTATTGGTTCCCCAGAGTTGATAACTTGCCGGATCACGTGGCTCCGCATCGTTGGCGGTCCAGAGCTGCAAGCTTGAAACAACCGTTCCATTGCCTCCATTGAAGGTGGGCTTCACCAGGATCCCGGTGTTGGTCATCCCGAAGTTCAGATACTTCCCGGCAACGCCGTCGATGGCACGCTCCGGCGCTTCGCCACCCGGCCAATTATTTGTTGCCGCGACGGTTCCCACCGTACCGACCACAAACTGGGTGAGTTCTGGATTCTCCTGCCCTCCCAAGATCTGGTCGGAGGGAGCAAGGATCGCAGCTCCCCACGCCGGTGCATGGCCCAGAAAAAGCAGCGCGCAACCAAGCGGCAGGACTGACTTCACAAGCGGACTTGGTCGCCTGACTTTTCCTGATGAACGCTGAGAGACCAGCCGGAGAGGTTTGCTCATAATTGGGGGGGTGACTCACGAGGGGGGGAAGCCGTACGGAGCGCTTCCGTGTGCCGGAGTTCGTCTCTCCGGTCAAGTCTTCGGCGCTGTCGCTCCAAAAAGAAAACCGCCTCGGAATCGTGGACAGGCACTGACGAGTACATAGGCGACAAAGCCGAGCGCCATGGCCAACGAATCCTGAAGGTCAGCCGTGCCGTGACCCAGGATGCCGGGAACGATAGCTTCGAACCACGCCACGGCAGCGATCAACGTGACCACGAAGACGGTGAGTTTCACGCGAAGATCCGGAAAGCGAATCCGTCGGCGCAAGTCGACCGTGGAGAAGATAACAACGGGGAGGAGAAAGCTGGGGAAACTATCCCGTAATACCGACGGTGGAAGATCCGTACGGTATAAGTGGAACCAGAGGTATGCCGCGGTGCAGCCGGCGAGCAGGGCGCCCGCTCGAAAGACGCCCGACCGGCCTTTCACAACGCCCAAAGAGTCGCGAACAACGCACCGATTAGAATGAGAAACTCGAGAAAGCCTTGCATGGTAGTTAGTTCGGCTGCGGATTCCATTCGGTCTTACCGATGGCCGCGCAGACCAGCAAGACGGGCCGCCGCCATTCCTCAGGAGGCTTTCTGCACCGCTCGGAGCCCAGACGGATTTACGCGAGGACGCCTCGCGCGACCTTGCCATGAACGTCGGTAAGTCGGAAATCGCGGCCTTGATACCGGAAGGTAAGCCGCCGGTGATCAATGCCGCAGAGTTGCATCATCGTCGCGTGCAGATCGTGGACGTGCATTTCCTGCCCGTCCTTCAGGAAGCGATACCCGAGTTCGTCGGTGCTCCCGTAGGTCACGCCCGGCTTTACCCCGCCGCCGGCCAGCCAGATTGAGAACGCGTTAATGTGGTGGTCACGGCCGGTCCCCTGCCCCATGGGCGTCCGGCCGAATTCGCCGCCCCAGACGATCAACGTGTCTTCCAGCAGACCCCGGGCTTTCAGATCGCGCACGAGCGCGGCGCTCGCCTGATCCACGTCGCGGGCCGCGATCGGCATATCCTTCTCGATCTCCCGGTGGTGATCCCAGGCACGATGGTAAAGCTGGATGAAGCGCACGCCGCGTTCAGCGAGCCGGCGAGCGAGGAGACAGTTGGATGCAAAGGAACCATCGCCCGCCTGCTTCACGCCATAATCGTCGAGCGTCGCCTGGCTCTCCCGCGCAAAGTCGGTCAGATCAGGCACGGACGTCTGCATGCGAAAGGCCAGTTCGTACTGGGCAATGCGCGTCTGGATTTCGGGGTCAATGCGGTCGCTGGCGAGGATTCCATTGAGCCGGTTGATCTCTTCGACCACCTGTCGCTGCGTGCTCTGGCAAACACCTTCCGGATTGCCGACGTAATGCACGGCTTCCCCTTTGGACTGAAACTGAATGCCTTGAAACTTGCTCGGCAGAAACCCCGCCGACCATTGCCGCGCTGAGATCGGCTGCGCCCCACCGGCTTTGCTCGTCGAAGTGAGGACGATAAAACCCGGCAGGTTGTCCGACTCGGCGCCGAGACCGTAGAGCAGCCACGAGCCCATGCTCGGACGGCCTTTCACGATCGAGCCGGTATTCATGAAGGCATGCGCCGGGTCGTGATTGATCTGCTCGGTATGCAGTGAACGCACGATGCAAAGGTCATCCGCGATGCTGCCGATGTGCGGGAACAGGTCGGAGATTTCCGCGCCGGACTGGCCGTACTTTTTGAAGCCGACGAACGATCCGCGTGCTTTGAGCGGCGTGTTTTGCAGCTGTGCGAGCTGTTGCCCTTTCGTGAAGGAGTCAGGAAACGGCTGGTCATGCAGCTCCTGCAGCCGCGGCTTGAAGTCGAAGCTCTCGAGGTGCGATGGGCCGCCGGCCATGCAGAGGTGGATGACCCGCTTCGCCTTGATGGGAAAATGCGGCGGCTGCACCACGCCCCGCCACCGTTCGTCTTTTGCTCCGGTCGGCACGAACGCGCGAGCCGTGCTGGGATTGAGCAAGGTCGCCAATGCCATGCCGCCGAGCCCGAAAGCCGAGCGGTTGAGAAAAGTGCGGCGGTTGACGCTGAGAGCGTGAGCGGCGGGATCGAAGTTCATGCTCAGTAGCGGGTGATGGTCTCGTGCAAATTCAGAACGACTCGCGCCACCATGGTCCACGCGGCCAGTTCCGCGGGTGCAGTCTGCGAGTCCGCGGGCGTCACTCCGATACGGAGCACCTTGGCGGCGTCATCCGGATGCGCTTCATAGTACTCCCGTTGAGCGGCCAAAAACCGGGAAAGCGACTCCTGCTCGCGCGGTTTGATGGCGCGCGCCAGCGCTGTTTCGAAGCCGAGTCCCAGACGCTGGGTGTCAGTCGGCGCGTCGGCCAGCAACCGAGCGGCAAAGACCCGCGAAGCTTCCATAAAGGTTGGGTCGTTCAGGAGCGTGAGCGCTTGTTGCGGGGTGTTCGCCACCGTGCGGGCGGCGGTGCATTCCTCACGCGAGGGCGCATCGAAGTTCGCCAGCATCGGATGCAGAAACGTCCGCTGCCAGTGGGTGTAAACCCCGCGCCGGAACTGCCGGTCATCCAGGTGCGGCTCATACTCGCGACTCGGGAACTGCAGGTTCTCGTAATACTTCGCCGGCTGATAGGGACGGGCCGGCGGGCCGCCGAGCTCCAGGTTTAGCAGCCCCGCGATTGCGAGTGCGTTGTCGCGCACGGACTCGGCTTCCAACCGCCGCGGGTTTTGGCTGGCGAGCAGGCGATTGTTCGGATCGATGTCGCGCAGTTCGGGGCGAAGGTTTGCGTCCTGCCGGTACGTCGCGCTGGTCACGATCAGCTTCACCAGGTGCTTCACGTTCCAGCCGCTTTCCCGGAACTCGACGGCGAGCCAATCGAGCAACTCCGGATGACTCGGCGACTCGCCTTGCGCGCCGAGATCATCGACCACCGAACTCAGGCCGGCGCCAAAGAACTGCTTCCAAAGTCGATTCGCGAACACACGCGCGGTGAGCGGATTCTCTGCCGAAACGATCCACCGCGCGAGATCCAGCCGATTCAGGCGCTGCCCCTCGGAGCTGGTTGGCTGTGGCAGAAAATGCGGCGCCGCGGGTGCGAGCAGGTCGCCGCTTTCATCCTGCCAATTGCCCCGTGGCAAAACGCGCGTCGGCTGCGGAGTCACCGCTTCCGTGACGAGCACCTTCGCGCGACCACCGCGACACTCGGCGATCTCGTGCTCGAGTGCCGTGAGTTGCTGGAAGGCTGCGGCATCCGCCCCGGTGCTGCGGAGCCACGCCATGCTCACACCGGCATCCGCCGAATCTTCGCGCTGCAGCGCTGCAACCAGCTTTGCATCGGCTGCCGGGTTCTTGAAGTCCTGGGGAGCAAAGGGAGAGATCGACACGCGAACGCACCCGACACTCACACCTTCCAGGGTCACTGAAAGCCGATCTTCCGGCGCGAGGGCCAGCGGCTTCGCGAGAATCCAAATTGCGCTGCATGGGTCGGTCGTATGTGCGCTCGCAAGCGCCCAGCCGTCCTTGAGGCCGAGCACCTCGTCTCCGTTGGCATACCGGGGTTGCTTGAAATTCGCCTCACCGGATCCGAGTTCCACCGGCTCAAATTTGTCCGATCCGCCGCGCTTCAGATTCAACGCCACTTTCAGCGTCCCGACCTTCGCTCCAGCGCGTAGGATCGAACCGGCATGTCTGGCGTGCGGAAGCAGTTCCACCTGCAGCGCGGCCACGTTCCGGGCCTGCGGTTGCATCTGCAGCGCAATCCTGGCGGGTGCCTTCGGCTCAATCACCACCCGTCCGTCATCCTCAAGTTGGAACTGGATTGACGGGTTCGTGACGTCAGCGGCGACTGGCACCTCGGGCTTTTTGGCCTTGCCTGCTTTCGCTGGCGCCGCTGCGGACAAAGTGATTTCGGGCGTCGGGGACTCCCAGCCATTTGGGAAAGTCTGAACGAACTCGGCGCTGGCACGCCGCCACGTTTCGAAACCGCTCCGCATGGCCACGTCTTCGCTCATCTTGCGCCCTGCCGCCGCGACGATCTCGCGCTGACGCTCACGCAGTTGCTCCTGACGTTTGATCAGATAGGCGCTCGTGACCTCGATCTCGGGCGGGAACGGATGATCATTCGAGAAGCCCTTCAGGTCGGGATTTGGCGTGTAGCTGTAGTCGTTGTAAACGCCCCACTGCTTCACATCCGCGAAGAACGCCGCCATCGCGTAAAAATCCTTCGCGCTGAATGGATCGAACTTATGGTCGTGGCATTCCGCGCAACCCATGGTCGAGCCGAGCCACGCGCCCGAGACGGTGCGGACGCGGTCGGCGGCATACTTCGTCAGGTATTCCTTCGGCTGCGCGCCGCCTTCGCGGGTCATCATGTTCAGCCGGTTAAAACAGGTCGCAACGCGCTGCTCGTCGGTGGCATTCGGCAAAAGGTCGCCGGCGATTTGCTCGACCGTGAACTGATCAAACGGCTTGTTCTGATTGAAGGCGGCGATCACGTAATCCCGATACGGAAAGACGTTCGCATTCTGGTCGCCGTGATAGCCAACGGTGTCCGCGTAACGCACTACGTCCAGCCACGGAACGGCCATGCGTTCGCCATAGTGCGGCGATGCCAGCAACCGATCGACCGCGCGCTCGTAGGCGCCAGGCGCAGAATCCGCGAGGAACGCTGCCACTTCCGCTGGCGTCGGCGGCAGGCCAATGAGGTCCAGCGTAAGGCGTCGCAGCAACGTGCGCGGATCAGCCTCGGGCGAAGGGTTCACCCCTTTGACGCGCAGCGGCTGTTGAATGAACGCATCGACCGGATGCGCCGGCCCGGCCTGGCTGTCGCCCGACGGAACTGCAGGCCTTTGCGGAACGATATACGCCCAGTGCGGCTGATACTCGGCACCTTCGGCGATCCAGCGTTCCAACAGATCTTTTTGGGAGGCAGTGAGCTTTTTGTGCGAATCCGGAGGCGGCATCTGCTCTTCGGGATCGGTGCTTCGGACGCGCGTCAGCAACTCGCTTTCGGCGGGATTGCCCGGCACGAACGCTTCCTTGTCGAGTGCAGCCTCGCGGACATCCAGGCGCATCTTCGCCTTGCGCGTGGACTTGTCGGGCCCGTGGCAGTGATAGCAGTTCTCGGAAAGGATCGGGCGAATGTCCCGGTTGAAATCCACCTCGCCAGCCGTGAGCCGGCTCCCGGGCGCGACGACGATAGCGCCGAGCGCGAAGACCAAGGCAAAGCGGATTCGAAGAAAGTAGGGGGGCATACAAATCGCCGAAAATCCGCACCGCGGCCTCGGCCTGCCGAATTAAGCACACCATCCCAATCGTTCCAGTCCGAAGACGCTGCACTGACCCACAACCGAAGCCAAACCTTGGCTGGCCTGCGGACTCCGGGCATCGACAAAGCGCTGGGCCAGCTTACCGTATCCACCTTTTCCATCGCCTCTCGTGGAGGGGCCCCGTTCGCCCATGACCCATCTGAGATCCGCAATCGCCGCTCGTATCCGCGAACGCCTGCATGGCAGCCCGCTCATGCAACGGCTCTGGGAGACCGCAGAACGTGCCAGCCGCAGCATCCGCAAGCGGCGCGCACAAAGCGAAAACGCGAATCTGCTGCCGTTGCTCATCCAGGTGCTTGCCGCTTTCTCCAAAGCGCATGGCGAAGTGCTCGAGGAAGAGATCGACTCCTCCCTCGGGTTCCTCCGTTACGACTATCCGGAGGCGGTATATTCCGAGCTGCGGAAACTCTTCCGGCAGGCGCTCAACGAGAATCAGGATCTGAACGCCATGGCGTCGAAGCTCGCCGGAGAGCTTAGCACCGAGCGGAAGGTGATGCTCGGGGTGCAGCTCTACGATCTGATCTCCAAAGCTGGCCTCGAGAAGTCACAGGTCGTGACGTTCTACTCTTTCATGACGCAGCTCGGGATGGCCGCCCAGGCGATCGATATCGTTTACCAGTTGAACGCCGCGGAAGAGTCGGACAAAGGCATTTACCAACAAGGCCAATCGCCGCTGGAGGCGCTAGCCTTTGGGGCGAATGGCGCCGCAGATGTGCGGCTGAAAGGTTTGCAAGGCGACGAGCGGCTCGTGGCGTTTCGCTACCACGATTTGATCCTCCTGAAGAATCAGAGCTCCAAAGGAATCGTCGTGCGCGGCCGGCCTCTCGGACCGGGCGCATTTTGCCGCGTTTACGCGGGACAACGCATTGTGCTCGGCGAGCAAGTGCTGACCTACCAGGACCTCGCGTTCTACTTCAATGCGAAGAAGAACGTATCCACGACCCAGGTCTTCCTCGCGATCGACAATAATGACGAGGTGGAGCTGGAGAAGGCGCGGACCCGCGAATCGTGTATGGAGGTCCGCTTTGGATTAAAGGTGCAGGTTCGCGCGCTGAAGGAAGTGGACGCGCTGCTCAATGGCGTGGCGTTGCGCGCCGGCACCACCGTTGAGGCCACGTTGGACGACAAGATCGTCTTTCATAACAGCTCCGAACTGCCGCTGAATGATCTGCGGCGCAAAGCGCGCGCGCTCGGCGGCCGCTTCCAGCTCAAGGCTTACAAGAGCGGCTATCTTGTCTCCAATAACCCGTCGCTCCTCGACCAGGACGACATCTTACTCTCGCCCGGCAGCGGCGGTGAAGTGCTGCTGCGGATTCTTTGCGACTACGAAAACAGAGTGGGAAAGCTGGAGGTCATCCAGGCCGATCGACCGATTCTGGTCGGCGAAGTCCCGGTCAAGCAAACGGCTGATTTAAAGGACGGTGATACCATCCGCTTCGATACGGGTCAGGTACTGAGTTGTAACTTCGCGGTACGGATCAT
>JAQGOK010000141.1 GCA_028293645.1 Chthoniobacter sp. | reverse complement strand
CGCGCGGACAAGACGACGGTGTTCGCGGACGGGTTGATGATTCCGACGGGGCTCGAAATCGCTCCGACATCGGGAACGCAGATCGGCTCTACCGCAGAGAGCGCAAAGGACGCAGAGGGCCGCAGAGGAGAGGGAGACAAAGGGGAGGAAGCATCATCCTCAATCTCATCGGCGCCTCTTCCGAATCCCTCTGCGTCACTCTTCAATCCCTCCGCGCCCTTGGCGGTAAACACCTCCGCCGCCTACATCGGCGAAGGCTCCAAGCTTTGGCTGATGACCGACACCGACGGTGACGGGCGCGCGGACAAAAAGGAGATCGTGCTGCGCGGCTTCGGCACCGGCGACAATCATCAAAACATCAACTCGTTCCGCTGGTCGCCCGGCGGCGAGCTGTTCTTTTCGCAAGGGCTGCACGCCTTCGCCCGGATCGAGACTCCGCACGGCATTGTGCCGCTGGATGAAGCCGGTTTCTGGCGGTTTCGTCCGCGCGAGCATCGGCTCGACTCCTTTTACGGTGGCCCGGCCGATCCGCAGAATCCGTGGGGCTTCGTCTGGACCGATTGGGGCCAGATGCTGATGGTCGCCGGCAACAACGGCGGCATCTTTTGGCCGCTGCCGGAGATGATCCGCGGCCATCGCTACGGCAAGCGCGACCAGATCTGGGTGAATGCGCGCGGCCGCAAAACCAGCGGCCCGGACATCGTCGGCACCGCGCATCTGCCGCCCGAATGGCAGGGCCGCTTCATCACCGGCGGTTACATCAATAACGCGGTCTGGAGCATGGCGATCGACGACGACGGCGCGGGCTTCAAGCTGACCGACCGCGAGCCGCTCATTACCAGCACGCACACCAGCTTTCGCCCCGTCGATGTGAAGATCGGCCCCGACGGCGCGATCTACATTTGCGATTGGTACAACCCGATCATTGGCCACTACCAGGCGAGCTTCCGTCACCCCGATCGCGACAAAACCCACGGCCGCATCTGGCGCGTGACGTATAAAGCCCGCCCGCTCGTGAAGCCGCCGCAAATCGCCGGGGCGGCGCTCGCGGAGTTGTTTGAGAATCTAAGAAGCAACGAACGCTGGGTGCGCGAGCAGACCCGCCGCGAACTGGCCGGGCGCCCAAGCTCGGAGGTGATCCCGGCCCTGCGAAAATGGTGGCCACAAGGAATCCTGGGGAGCACACGCGACCCGCGTGTCCTCTCCGGCGACCCCGCCGGAGAGTCGTCGCAGACGCGCGAAGCGCCCAACTCCCCTGCAGCCCTGCAAGGACTACCGGCCTCGCCGGGCTCCGACGCGTTTCCGGCGGCCTCGCCAGAAACCGCACGGGGGCTCGCGCGCACTCCCCAGCACGACGCCTTCACCGAACGGACCTTGCTGGAAGTGATCGGCGTGTTCGAATCTCACGAGACTCCCGACAAGGCGCTGATCGGTCGCGTAATGGCCAGCAGCGACGCGCGCGTCGCGGCTTACGGCTTCGGCGTCCTCGCCCGTTGGGCAGAGCGCATGATGCCGGTCGCAAAGGTGGCGAATACCATCCCGACGATCCTGGCGAACGCCACCATGCAGATGGAAGACGCGCACGAAGCACGCCTGCGCCTCGCAGCGATCATTGCGGAAGCAAACCTGCCGAGCCGAAGTGCGGTGATCGCGATTCTCCAGACACCGAACCCCACGCGTGATCGATTCGTCGAACTCGCCGCGCGCTCGGCGATTTCAGCGCTCAAGCAGCATGCCGACGAATTGCTCGGTGAACCTGAAACAGTCTTCGGTCCCGCCCTCCGCGAACGTCTTGCTGAACTCCGGCGACCTCCAGGAACCGCTAAACCATCCGCAACCGCCGCAACCGGGAAGATTACACCGGCAGTCCCCGCCACCGGCAAGCTCCGCGCGACGCCGGAGTTGCTCGCCGAGCTGGTGCGCGAGGTAAAGGAGAAGGGCGACGCCAAACGGGGCGCCGAAGTCTATCGCCGTGCGGAACTTGCCTGCACCACCTGCCACAGCATTGCCGATCAAGGCGGGAAGATCGGGCCGCCGCTCGACAACATCGGATCGGGGCAGCCGCTGGACTTCATCATCGGCGCCACGCTCGAACCCCAGCGGGAGATCAAGGAGAGCTACGAAGCGATGCAGCTCACCGCAAAGGATGGCCGCACCGCCATCGGCTACATCGCCGCGCGTGACCCGACGGGCACGACCATTCGGGAACCTGCAACTGGTGCGGAGACGAAGTTTGCTGCCTCGGACATCGCGGAGCAAAAACAACTCGGCTCCTTCATGCCCGCCGGGCTCGTGGACAACCTTCCGCGCGCCGATCTGCGCGACTTGTTCCGCTATTTGTCCGAACTCGGCAAGCCGCAGCCGTAAGCGCTTCCAATCGCCGCGGTGGCGGCACCGGGGAGCACAGGCCGCTGGCCTGTCGCGACCGGCGGCTCGCCGGACGCATCGAGCGTGTCTGACGGCCCGGATTGGCGGAGTCATCCGGTTCTTCGCCCTGCGCGATGTGCCCGTGCACGATCATCACTGCGCGCCAGCCGTTAGACGCCCGCGGTTTCCGGCGGGCCGCCGGGAAACGACAGGCCTGTGCTCCCCAGAGCGTGCTCGCCGACACACCAACTTGCATCTGCACGCTTTCCTCGGGACAATGGCCCGGCTCGTTCTCCCCATGCTTCGTCGCCTTCTACTCCTCGCATTGTGCCTGGACGCTGCCGCGCTCGCGCTCGCCCAGGATCCCTCGACTCCCGATTTCGCGGCGGTCTTCCGCATCCTCGACGAGCGCTGCATCGAATGCCACACGCAGGAGGAAAACGAAGGCGGGCTCGATCTCGAGACCCACGCCGATTTGATGAAAGGCGGCGAGACCGGCGTGGCGATCGAGCCGGGCAAGAGCGCGGAAAGTCTGCTGATCAAGTATCTGCGAGGCGAGGTGGAGAAGGACGGAAAGCGCCGCTTCATGCCGCCGGGCAAACGCGAAAAACTCACACCGGAAGAGATCCTGCTCATCGCTCGGTGGATCGACGCGGGGGCGAAACCGCCGACGCCTGGGGCGATGATCGCGCGCGAATTGAAGGTCCCGAAGATTGCGCCGAAAGTGACGCCGCGCGACGCCATCCATGCGGTCGCCGCCACCGCCTCGGGGGAACTCATCGCGGCGGGGCGCTTTCGAATCGTTGAGCTGATCTCAGGCTCAACGCGCGAAGTCGTTCGCCGGTTCGAAGGTCACGCCGGGAACGTCAACGCGCTCGCGTTTTCAGCGGACGGAACTCAGCTCTTTACGGCGTCTGGTGAGAACGCGCTCTTCGGCGAAGTGCGGCAATGGAACGCGGCGGATGGGACGCTGATCCGCAGCATTCGCGGGCATCGTGACACCTTGTATGCGCTGGCGCTTTCGCCGGACGGACAGACGCTCGCGACGGGCAGCTACGATCAGCAGATCAAGCTCTGGAACACTGCGACCGGCGCGGAAGTGCGGACCTTGCGCGGGCACAACGGCGCCGTTTACGCGCTCGCATTTCGGCCCGATGGGAAGCTGCTCGCGAGCGTCAGTGCGGATCGCACGCTCAAGCTTTGGGATGTGGCCACAGGCCAGCGACGCGACACGCTTTCCCAGTCCCAAAAGGAGCTGCACACCGTCGCGTGGAGTCCGGATGGAAAGCAGGTCGCGGCGGCCGGCGTGGATAACCGCATCCGCGTCTGGGACGTCAGCCCCGACGCGAAAGAGACCACGAACCCGCTGCGCATCGCCCGCTTTGCCCACGAAAGCGCGATCCTGAAAATCGCCTGGTCCGGCGACGGCGCGACTCTGGCCAGTGCGGCGCAGGATCGAACGGTGAAGCTGTGGCAGACCGCGGAATGGAAGGAACGCGCGGCTTTGAGCGGGCAATCCGATTGGGTCGGCGCGCTTACCTTTGCCGACGCGGGGCGCACACTGATTGCGGGCCGACAGGACGGCACGCTGGAGATCTACGACAGCGAGCGTGCGGAGCCGATGCCGCTGGCCGTGGTTGATCACCCTGCGGCTATTGCAGTCGCCAACAACAGCCGTGTTCCCGAGCCGAAAGCCGCTCCCGCCAAACCTGCGGCAAAGCCGATGTTTGCGGGCTTCGAACCGCGCGCAATTCAACGCGGGCATCCCGCCACGGTGAAGTTGCTGGGCAAGGATCTCGCCGGAGTCACGGCGATCAAAGCACTCGACGCGCGCGTGCAGGCAGGGCTCGCGGCGCCAGCCATCGGCGCGGAAGCATTCGTCACAGTAACGGCTCCCGCCGACCTACCCGCCGGCTCTTATGAACTCGCCGCGATGGACGCCGAGGGACGCGAACTCGGCCGCATTCCGCTCCGCGTCGAGGATCTGCCCGTGCTCTCCATTCCGGCTCTGGAAGTGCGCACCGTGCTGAGCACGCTGCCAGTCTCGGCTTGGGGTACGCTCGCGACTGCGGGCGAAACGGATCATTTTGAGTTCGGCGCAAAAGCTGGACAGACCCTGGTTTTCGATCTGGCTGCAAAAGCCGTGGGATCGAAGGCGGACGCGACGCTCGCTCTCGCCGATGCGAGTGGCCGCGTCCTCGCGAGCAACAACAACTTCGACAGCACCGACGACCCGTTCATCGCCCATTCGTTCGCGGCGGCTGGTCGTTACACGATCAAGATCAGCGATCTGCAAATGGCGGGTTCCGCCGACCACTTTTACCGACTCACCGCGGGCGAGTTGCCGTTTGTCACTGCTGCGTTTCCAATCAGCGTTCCGGCGAACGCGGAAACGTTTGTTGAGCTCATCGGCCCGAATTTGCCGGCGGATCCCACCGCGCGTCGCGTCAAGGTGCAGGCTGCGGCCGCGGGCGAGATCGCGTTGCCGATCGATGGCGAACGCTTTCGCTCGCGTGCCGGGTTCAAACTGCTCGTCAGCGATCTACCAGCGCAGCTGGAAAACGAGCCGAATGATCAGCCGGCCCAAGCGACGCCGGTGCAGGTGCCCGCTTCGGTCGGTGGACGCATCCATGGCCGAACCGCGCCCGAAGCGCAGCACGCCTCGATCACGCCCGATGTGCCGCTGCCGATCGCAGCCGCGCGCGAAGATCAGAGGCGTGTGCCGCAAGTGCCGGTGACGTCGCCGCTCGCGCCGGTGGTGCCGACCACGCGAGGCGGGTTCATCGGCGGTGACGCGGATCTGTTTCGCTTTGAATCCAAAGCTGGCGCCGTGTGGTCGGTCGAGACGCAAGCGGCGCAACGCGGCTCGCCGATCGACACCAAAATCGAGGTGCTCCATCCCGATGGCCGGCCTGTCGAGCGGCTGCGGCTGCAAGCGGTGCGCGATTCGGCGATCACCTTCCGCCCGATCGACTCCGCCAGCGGCGATGTGCGCGTTGAGAATTGGCGCGAGATGGAGCTGAACGAGCTGATGTATCTCGGCGGCGAAGTGACGAAGATCTTCCGCATGCCGGAGGGGCCGGACAGCGGCTTTCAGTTTTATCTCACTGGCGGCAAACGCCGCGCGTACTTCGATACCACGCCGACTGCACACGCGCTGGACGAGCCGTGCTACATCGTCGAGCCGCATCCGCCCGGCACCAAGCTGGTCGCGAACGGTCTGCCCGTTTTCCCGCTCACCTTCACCAATGATGACGATGGCGACCGCGAACTCGGGACGGATTCGCGGGTGCTGTTCACCGCGCCGGCCGACGGCTCGTACCTTGTGCGCGTAACCGACAGTCGGGGGCTCGGCGGCGACCGCTTTGCCTATCAGCTCGTGATCCGAAATGCGCAGCCGGATTTCCGCGTGAAAATCGACAACACCAATCTGACGCTCAATGCCGGCAGCGGCCAGGCCTTCACGGTGAGCGTTGATCGGAAGGATGGTTTCGATGGCGACATCCGCGTGGAGATCACGGGCGTGCCGGAAGGTTATGGCGTCACCACGCCGCTCGTGATTGAAGCCGGCCACACTGCGGCGCGCGGAACACTCAATGCGCTGCCCGGCGCGGCGATGCGAACGGATGCGGAATGGGCGGCCGTAAAGGCGAGCGCGACGGCGACGGTCGCGGGGCAGACGCTGACCCGTGAAGTGAACCCTTTCGGCAAGGTGGCGCTCGGGAAGGAGCCGCAGATTTTCCTGGCACTCGAACCTGCACCGGTGGTGCAAACGGTCGCGGCTGCCGAGGGGCCGCTCGAGATCACCATCGCGCCGGGAGAGATCATTTCCGCGTGGATCAAGGTGCGGCGCAATGGCGCGAATGGAGACCTGCGCTTCGACGTCGAGAATCTGCCGCACGGAGTGATTGTCGATAATCTCGGGCTGAACGGCATCACCTTGCTCGCCGGGCAGCACGAAGGGGAGATCGCCTTGAAAGCGGCGGCGTGGGTGCCGGAGACAGATCGGCTCTGCTTCGCGGTCACGCGTGAAGCCGGCAAACAGACCTCCCCGCCGGTGCTCTTGCGCGTGCGAAAGAAGCCGGGTGTGCAATCCTTGAGCGTCAAATGAACCTCGCGCACTCTGCCATCACGTTTGCCGTGTTCGTCGCCACGGCCGCAGCCGCGGGAGCGGAGATCAGCTTCAATCGCGACATCCGGCCGATCCTTTCCGACAACTGCTTTTCCTGTCATGGCCCCGACAAGCCGGCGCGCAAAGGTGATCGCCGGCTCGACACGCCGGACGGGGCGACCGCGGAAGTCGATGGCGTGCGGGCAATTGTGCCGGGCGATGTCGCGCACAGCGAACTCGTGGCGCGGATTACTTCCACCGACCGGGATGAGGTGATGCCGCCGCCGAAAAGCGAGAAGCAGCTGAAGCCGGAGCAGATCGCGCTACTCAAACAATGGATTGCCGAAGGTGCGCGCTACGAATCGCATTGGGCTTTCATCCCGGCAACGCGCCCGCCTCTTCCGCAACCCGCGGACAGGGCGCCGGGTAATCCGATCGACGCGTTCATCCAGGCGCGGCTCTCTCGCGATGGACTCACGCTCGCGACCGAGGCGTCCAGGACGACCTTGATTCGCCGCGTCACCTACGATTTGACCGGGCTTCCTCCGCAGCCGGCGGAGATTGATGCTTTCCTCGCGGACGACTCGCCGCAGGCTTACGAACGTCTCGTGGATCGGCTGCTCGCGTCGCCGCGATACGGCGAGAAGATGGCGGTGCACTGGCTCGACCTTTCGCGTTATGCGGATACGCACGGCTTCCACCTCGACGCCGGCCGCGAGATGTGGAGGTGGCGCGACTGGGTCATCGACGCGTTCAATCGCAACCAGCGTTACGACGAATTCGTGGTCTGGCAGCTCGCGGGCGATCTGCTGCCGAACGCTACGATCGAGCAGAAGCTGGCGACGGGATTTGTGCGCAACAACATGGTGAACTTCGAGGGCGGCGCGATCGCGGAGGAGTATCTCGCAGCGTACGTGAAGGATCGGGTGGCCACGACGGCCACCGCATTTCTGGGGCTGACGGTCGCTTGCGCGGAGTGCCACGATCACAAGTTCGATCCGATCACGCAGCGCGAGTACTACCAGTTTTACGCGTACTTCAATGCGGTTCCGGAGAAGGGTCTCGACGGCAGCAAAGGCAACGCGGCGCCGGTGCTCGAGCTGCCTTCGCCCGAGCAGACGCAGCGCATTGCCGATCTCCAGAAACAGCTCGCGCGTGTTGATCAACAGGTGGCAATCGCGACGGCGGAACAGCAAGCGGTGGACAGTGGCGGCGAGCCGTGGACCTTGCCAAAGGCGCTCACCGAACCCGCGGCGCGCCTGCGCAAAGAAGTCGAAACCGCAAAGGCGCAGGTACCGAACGTAATGGTGATGGCGCAGATGGCGCAGCCGCGCACGACGCATTTGCTTCTGCGCGGGCAATACAATCAGCCGGGCGAACCGGTCACGCCCGGCACTCCCGCGAGTCTCCCGCCGCTGCCCGCCGATGCGCCGCCCAACCGTCTCGGGCTGGCGCGCTGGCTGGTCGATCCACAGAATCCGCTCACGGCGCGCGTGACGGTGAATCGCTTTTGGAAAAACCTGCTCGGCACGGGGATCGTCAAAACGTTGAACGACTTCGGTTCGCAGGCGGAATGGCCGAGTCATCCCGAGTTGCTGGATTGGCTCGCGACCGAATTCGTGGAGAGCGGTTGGGACGTGAAGCGCCTCGTGCGCCTGATCGTCACTTCGGACACCTATCGCCAGGACGCCCGCATGACGCGCGAACTCCGGGAACGCGATCCGGAAAATCGCCTCTACGCGCGGGGACCGCGCTTCCGCCTGAGCGGCGAGGAAATCCGGGACACCGCGCTGGCGGTGAGCGGGCTGCTCAATCCGCGCATCGGCGGCGCGAGCGTGTCGCCGTACCAGCCTGAGGGCATCTGGGAAGAGCTCTCTTCGCGTGGCGATTCGAAGCAATGGACCGCGCAATTCTACGAGCAGAGCCACGGCCCTGATCTCTACCGGCGTTCGATGTACACCTTTTGGAAACGCACCTGTCCCCCGCCCCAGCTCCAGACCTTCGATGCGCCGGATCGCGAAACCTGCGTCGTCAGCCGCGAACGGACGAACACACCGCTCCAGGCGCTCGTGTTGCTGAACGATCCGACTTACGTCGAGGCCGCCCGGCTGCTCGCGGAGCGGATGATCACCGAAGGCGGCGCCACGCCAGTCGAGCGGGTGCGCTTCGCCTTTCGGCTCACGACCGCGCGCCTTCCGAGCGAGGCGGAAGTCTCAGCGCTCCTCGACCTTTTCGAGAAACAGCGCAGCCGTTACGCGCCGCAACCGGCAGAGGCGGCGAAGCTCCTTTCGCAGGGCGAACACCCGCGCAACGCGACGCTCGATCCGGCGGAACTTGCCGCCTGGACGTTGGTCGCCAGCACATTGCTCAATCTCGACGAGACGGTAACGAAAGGCTGATTCGCCAACCTGCAGGCGGAATGCCTGAGCCTTCGATCAGTCCACAGGAGCAAAAGAGTTGTCCGGTTCAACGCTGCTCCGTAAGACTCTCGGATGCCCAAGGTTGCCGTCATCATCCCCGCGCGTTTTGCTTCGACGCGCCTGCCGGGCAAGCCTTTGCAGCTGATCGCGGGAAAACCGCTCATCCAGCATGTGTGGGAGCGATGCGCCAAAGCCAGGGGCGTGGAGGCGGTGATCGTCGCGACCGATGACATGCGCATTGCGGAGGCGGCGTTTGGATTTGGAGCGGAAGTCGCCATGACTTCGCCGAAGCACCGCAGCGGCACGGACCGCATCGCCGAAGTCGCGAAAAAACTGCGCGGCATTTCGCACATCATCAATGTGCAAGGCGACGAGCCGCAGATCGATCCGGCGCTGATCACGAAGCTCGCCAGCGCCATGACGAAGGACCACGCGGTGGAAATGATCACCGCCGCCAGCGCCTTCAACGACCAGGAGGAGATCGCGAACCCGAACATGGTCAAGGTCGTCCTCGATCGCGCAGGCAACGGACTTTACTTCTCGCGCTGGCCGATTCCATTTGTGCGAACTGACGGCGTGCAGCCGACGTTTTATCGCCACCAAGGCATTTACGGCTACACGACGAAGTTCCTGCTGCAGTTCGTAAAGTGGAAGCCCGGCGCGCTCGAGCAAGCCGAGTCGCTGGAGCAACTGCGCGCTCTGGAGAACGGCGCGCGCATCCGCGTCCTCCTGACCAAAAGCGCCGCCATCGGCGTGGACACGCCCGAAGACGTGCTCGCTTATGAACGAATGCTGAACGCCGTCCCGGCGGCAGGGTCTTCTCTCAAGGCGCCGAAGCAGATCGGAAAGAGACGCACCCGCGCACCGCAACTTTCATGAAATACATTTTTGTTACTGGAGGCGTTGTCTCCTCTCTCGGCAAAGGCCTCGCTGCCGCTTCCCTGGGCACGCTGCTCGAGCACCGCGGCTTGAAGATCGTGCTGCAGAAATTCGATCCGTATCTGAACGTCGATCCGGGCACGATGAGCCCGTTCCAGCACGGCGAAGTGTACGTCCTCGACGACGGAGCCGAAACCGATCTCGACCTCGGCCATTACGAGCGTTTCACGAACTGTGTGCTGACCCGCTCCAACAACACGACCAGCGGACAGATCTACGAGACAGTCCTCGCCCGCGAACGGCGCGGCGATTACCTCGGCAAGACCGTGCAGGTCATTCCGCACGTCACCGACGAGATCAAATCCAGGCTGCGCAAGCTGAGCGTGGAGCAGCCGTGCGATGTATTGATCACCGAGATTGGCGGAACCACCGGCGACATCGAGGGCCTGCCGTTCCTCGAAGCGATCCGGCAGTTTGTCCTCGAAGTCGGTCCGCAGAACGTCGTGATCATGCACGTGACGCTGGTGCCTTTCATCAAGGCGGCGGGGGAGCTCAAAACGAAGCCGTCGCAGCAATCGATCGCGAAGCTGCGCGAGATCGGTTTACAACCGCAAATCCTGATCTGTCGCACCGAGCACCCGCTCGACGAGGACGTGCGCTACAAGCTCTCGGTGTTTTGCAACGTGCCACTCAACGCGGTGATCGAGGCGCGCGATGTGGATCACTCGATCTACGAGCTGCCGCTGATGCTCCAGCAGGAGCGACTGGACGACACCGTGCTGCGGCTGTTGAACATTTCCACGCCGCCCGCGGACATGACGGATTGGAAGAAGTTCGTCGCCCGAATCGTGAAGCCGAAGAAGCGCGTGAAGATCGCGGTCGTCGGCAAATACATCGAGCTGCAGGACGCGTACAAGTCCATCTACGAATCCCTCACCCACGCCGCCGCCAGCGCGGACTGCGGCATCGATCTCGTGCAGGTCGACGCCGAGGAGCTCGAGGAAAAACACCCGTCCGAATTTCTCAAGGACGTCGCGGGCATCCTGGTCCCCGGCGGTTTCGGCGACCGCGGCATTGAGGGCAAAA
>JAQGOK010000128.1 GCA_028293645.1 Chthoniobacter sp. | reverse complement strand
CCGCCGCGAGGATTTCGCTGAATGAATATCGCAGCATCATGGCCGCGGAGAGGATCTGCGCGATGGGATTGGCGATGCCTTTGCCGGCGATGTCCGGAGCGGTTCCGCCGCTCGGCTCGAAGAGGCCGAATCGCCCGGTGGCCGTTTCCTTCACTCCGAGACTCGCGCTCGGCAACATCCCGAGCGAGCCGGCAATCATCGCCATCTCGTCGCTGAGGATGTCTCCGAAAAGGTTCTCGGCGAGCACCACGTCAAAACCGCGCGGGTTCTTGATCAACTGCATCGCGGCGTTATCGACGTAGAGATGATTGAGCGCCACGTCGGGGTATTGCGCGGCAATGGCCGAGACGGTGCGGCGCCAGAGCACTCCGTTTTCGAGCACGTTTGCTTTATCGATGGAAGTCACGCGCCGGTTCCGCCCCTGCGCAGCACGGAAGGCCACGTGTGCGATGCGTTCAATCTCGCTGCGGCGATACACCATCGTGTCGATCGCCACGTCTTCGTCGTTCTCCTGGTGAATGCCTTTGGGTTGGCCAAAGTAAAGGCCGCCGGTCAGTTCGCGTACGCAGAGCACGTCAAAGCCTCCGGCGATGATGGCCTCTTTGACGGGGGAAGCATGGGTGAGCTGCGGGAAACAAACGGCCGGGCGCAGGTTCGCAAACAAACCAAAGTGCTTGCGCAGCGGGAGCAATGCAGCGCGTTCCGGCTGTTGGTTGGGCGGCAACGTTTCCCACTTCGGTCCCCCGACAGAGCCGAAGAGAATCGCGTCGCTTGCCTCACAAACGCGCAGCGTCGCCGCGGGCAGTGCCTCGCCGTCCACATCGATCGCAATCCCGCCAACGCGGGCTTCGTGAAGCTCCAAATGGAAGTCGAACTTTGCCTGCACCACCTCCAGCACCCGAGCGGCTTCCGCCATTACTTCGGGTCCGATGCCATCGCCTGGAAGGACTGCGACTTGGTAGGATTTCATAGGGGCGCCGAGGGTATCGGCGCCACCCCTTTTGCCAATCGGATTCTGGGACCCACACCCGCTGCAGCGACGCTGAAGCGCGCCCGTTATTCCCAGCGGTCAACGATGTCCCGCAAGTCCTCCACCAAACCTTCAATCTTCTTCAAATCCCGGCGGCGACCTTTTGCCGGCTTGATGTCGAAGCTGCGCAACAACATCAGCATGTCCCGCAAATCCACCACGCGGCTCGCAGGCAGCTTCTTTTTGGAATCGCTCTCTGCCGCGACAGCGATCTGGAGCTGAGCGAGATCCGCTTCCACCTGCGTGGAATAGGCAGCGATCAGCTCTTTGAAGCTCTTGCGCACAAACGCGAGTTCCTCCGCCACAGGCTTGTGCGGGAGCGCAGCGTCTTTTGCCAGAGTCTCGGACTTCACGTTCTGGCGGAGAATGGGACGAGCGCGGCCGCCGTCAACCCGCCGATTGTGAAATTCTCCGCCAGGGAGTTCTGTGCTCACCGGCGCCGACGGCGGCCAAAGAGCCACGGGAAGGCACCCAAGATGAGTGCCGCTGCGCCCGGTTCGGGAATCACCGCGCGCAGCACCACATCATTTCCGCCGTCGAATGCGCCGGTCTCGAGATTGCCCGCGTAGCCGATTTCAAACTGGCCCCCGGCGAGCACTCCACCGAGCGCAAAGGTTCCCTCGACCGCGTCCGTGCCGTCATTGCGAATTACGAAGAACAAATCTCCCATCTGAACCTCAGCGAGGAAGCTGCCAAGGAAGCTCCCGACGAGTTCGGAACCCGTGATCCGCACCGCGCCGGTCACATCGACCTGGTCGTAGCCGAGGGCGTTGTCACCACCTGCTGTGGTGCCGCCGAGTTCGATCGCGAGCTTTGCACCCGAGCCCATGGTCAGTTCCCCAGTGCGCAGGATGCTGCTGTTTCCCGCAGCATTCCCCGGTGCAACGATCCCACCCGTTTCCACCTTCACAGCACCAACGGTCCCCCGCCCCGCCAGCGTCGCGCTGCCACCGGGGTTTAGGTTTCGCACGTGCGTCAAAAAGCTGGTCTGGGTGGAGCCATTCACCACCAGCGTGCCGTCCGTCACCAATGTGGCGCCCTGGTAGGCGCTGGTTCCGGTCAGCTCCAGACGACCGCCCCCGGTCTTGAGCAGATCGTTATTCACCGTTCCAGAAATCGTCCCGGTGAAGATTGCGCGGTCTCCGGCCGAGTTCGGATTATCGACCACTCGCACTTCGCGCGCGTTGTAGTTGGTCGCAGGAGGATCGATGGGCGGCGCTCCTTGCGTGAGGTTTAGGTTGTCCCCCCAAGTCACGGAATGCGTCGCGGTCTCCGATCCGAAGATCAGCGCGTGACCGCTGTTTACGAAGAAGCTGTCTTCCCACGCCAGGTTGGTCACACCGACCGGTCCGAGATCCACCGTGGCATCGCTCCCCAATGCCGAGAAGCCACCGCTGCCGCGGTCCTGATTCTCGATGCCGCTCCAGTTCACCGTGCCAGCAGCCGTTCCGAGTGCTCGGGCAAAACTGCCGCCGGTGATTTCCAGCACCCCGCCGCGAAGCTCCAGTGAGCCGTTCATCAAAGAACTGCCCGGCGTCGCACGCAGCGTTCCCTCGTTAATCACGGTTCGGGCATCGCTGGAGCTATTGGAAGAAGAAGTCAGCGCCAGGGTGCCTTTGCCCGCCTTGACGAGCGGCTGAGTGAACCCTGCGCCTCCCGGCGCAACCGTGACGCCCAAGGTCAAAGTCGCCCGCTGCACATGGACGTAACGCGGGCTGGCTGCGGCACCGGTCGTCGTGCTGCCGGTGGCGGCACCGAGCCCACCCGTTCCACCCCCGGTGTTCACGACTGCATAGTCATGGTCGCCCGCGTGAATGATGGCGTTGGTGTTCAAGTTACCGCTGCCTGTGATGCTGAGGCTGAAGCCCAGCGCGGTCGGAGCGATCCGCAAGGAGTTAAGCGCCACCGCACCTGCCATCGTGCCGGCCGCGTCCAGCAGCTGATTCGCAGCCGCATTGCTGACACCGTTGAATGCGGACGTGCTGACCCTTTTCACGCCGGTGCCGTTTAAGCCTAAGCCGTCATACGTCGCAAAATGCGCCCCATTCACCGTAGCCCAACCCACCGAAGCAGCGTTCGCGGTGGAGTCATTATTACCGATCAAGCCATTGAAAAGCGTCGGCGTCGTCGAGAAGAACACGCGCGGGTTGCCTGAAATCCCGGTCCCGCTGTTTTCTCCTAGAGCGGTCGCTCCGTCATTCGCGGTGAAGTCCACCGTGTTGGCCGGCGCGGCCGTGGCTGCGTCTCGCAAATAGGTACTGAAGGTCAGCGAGGTCGCCGCCGTCCCCGGCTTGGTCACGTTGATCGTCAGCGCACCGGAACGCGGCTTGCCGGGAGCGAGGGTACTGGTGCCGGCACTGCCGAGTTGAAGGCGCGTAATCACTTCGCTGACCGCGGTGGTGGCATTGCCGATCAAAGAAAATTTCCCGCCACCGACCGTTTCCAATCCCGTGCCGCCGCTGTTCCGCAAGCG
>JAQGOK010000126.1 GCA_028293645.1 Chthoniobacter sp. | reverse complement strand
CTTTGCCGCCCGAAGTGGTCTATGAGCGCGACCGTGGCATCAGCGTCTGGATTGATTCGCAATACGACATCGGTCCTTCGCACTACAGCTTCTGCCGGACACGAGACTTCGGAGCGCCGGTTCTGCGGGGCGTATTGCTCCCGCGGCGGGACAATCTGGTGATCATTCAGAACACCGTAAACATCACGAATATCAGCTACAACGAGTCGAGCAATTGCATCTTCAATGGCGGTCCCGACTATGTGCGGGTGAACCGTTTCGCCGAACGCCCGATCCCGGCGCTGAAGCTGGTCCAGAACAACAACATCACGATCGTCAACAACACCATCGTGAACAACAACGTGCGGATCCGAAACGTGAATGCGGTTCAGCAAGGGAATCAGCTCGCCGTCTTCAATCCACGGGTGACGCGCCCGCGACGCGAGCAGATGGCCGAGCGGGTGCGGCCAAGGCTGGCGAAGACGATCAGCGCCCCGAGGATCAATAACGGCTGGGCTAATCTTGCGCCGGCCGAACGAGTTGCAGTCCGGGCGAAGCTGAAGCAGGAGGCGAAAGGATTGACCCGGGAAACGGCCCGCGCGCGGCCGGTTCGCGTCGCCGATGTGGAAGTCGTGCCGCAGAAAGCGGATCCAAGGGCAAAGCTCCCCTCGACAAATCCGCGCGCTCGGGGCGCACGCGAGTTGGCTGGTCCGGCCGACGCGAGCGCCGGCCCCGCCGCGACTGTGGATCCTGCTTCCCCAGGTTCAGCAGGAACGACGGTGGTTCCCGCGCGAGATTCGGGCGTGGTCCGGGAAGGTCGCGGACGGAAGCGTGATGCCAATGCGCCCGCTGAGCCCGGCACGACAACCCCCGCCACGGCGGCCACTTCGCCAGCCGAACCGAAGACTGCACCGCGGAATGGACGGGATGCAGCACGTGCGACGCGTGAGAACGCTGCTGACCGGACGACATCGACAGCGGAACCGGCGCCAAGGGTCGGAGAAACGCCCGGTTCGCCAACAACTCCCGACGCAGGTGAGGCTCAGCGGGAACGTGTCGGTCGAAGCGGTCGGGGCGGCCTCCGGAAGGCTGACGTGGATAATGCACCGGCATCCGCCGCGGAGAGACCAGCTGCAGCCCAGGCCGCGCGCGAGACGAATCAACGCCGCGCTACTGCACAGGAAGCCGCTGAAACACGGAAGCAAGCCGCCGAAGAAGCCGCACAGCGTCGGGCCCCGGAGGTTCAATCCGCACGTGAGCGCGGGACGGAGCAGGCGCAGCAAAGGCAAGCTGCGGCAGAAAACGCCCGCGAAGCAGCAGCAGCCCGCCAGCGCGCGCTTCAGGAGCAACGTGCGGCCAATCGCCCCGACCCGGTCGCGCCTGATCAGAGCGCGGCGCAGGCGGCGCGCGAACGGGCGCAAGAAGCCGCTCAGGAACGCCAGCGCGCGTTGCAACAGCAACAGGGCGCCGCTCGGGAGCGTGCCCAGGAAGCTGCGCAACAGAGGCAGATTCAACAAGCGCAGCGCCAGGGCGAGCAGGATCAATCCGCCGCGCGACTCCGCGCGCAGGAAGCGATGCAGCAACGGCAGGAAGCGGCTCAGCAGCGTTCGCAAGCGGTGGAGCAGCGCCAGCGCCTCCAACAGCAGCAATCGCAGCAAAACGAGCTCCAGCAGCGAGCATTCCAACAGCAGGAAGCTGCCGGGGCGCGTGCGCAGCAGGCTGCGGAGCAGCGGCAGCGCGCGGCCGAGCAGGGCCAGGCCCGTCAGCAAGCGGCGCAAGCGCAGGCCGCGGCCCGACAGCAGGCCATCGAACGGGCTCAGGTTCAACGGGCACCCCGCGAGGCGCCTCCTGCCCGTCAAGCCCCCGGAAACGGCCGGCGCCGCCAGACTCCTGAGGAAGCAGCAGCGGGTCAGCGCCGCTAGATTCCTCCGGATTCGGCGAGCAACACTGCCCTCTGGTGGGTCTCGTTACTCGCCGGTTTGAGGCGTGTAACGCCTTCCAAAATGCCACTGGCGCAAGCGGAACCCGCATGCCACTGTCCCGCCCCTTTATGAAAGCCCCTCGACCGCTCGTCGCCGCCCTTTCCTTTTCGCTCCTGGCCAGCAGCTCCGTTTTTGCTGCCCCGCCCACGCCATCCAAGGGCAAAACGCCAGCCGCCACACCCGCGACTGCCACTGCGCCTGCGCCTGAAACGAAGCAAACGGAATTGCCGCCCGTCGTCGCCGTTGTGGAAGGCGAGGAGATCAAAAAGGAGGAGCTGGAGAAAACCTTTGGCGGTTTCCTCCAGGCGCGCCAAATGACGCCCGAAGCACTCCCGCCGGGGGAGAAGGCGCGCGGCTATTGGATGATCCTCGAAGAGATGATCAAAGAGAAGCTGGTCGAGCAGCGCTCCTCCGCAATCAAGGTGACCGATGAGGAAGTGACGGAGACGTTTAAGTAGTTCTCCGCCAAGTTGGGGTCGGAAGAGGATATCCAAAAGCAAATCGCCGCCAGCGGGCAGACAATGGACAAAGTGCGGGAAGATATCCGCAACAGCATGCGCCAGGATCGCTGGCTCGAACAGGAGATGACCAAGTCTGGCGGCGTCACGGATCAGGACGCCGAAAGCTTCTACAAGAAGAATACCGACAAGTTCGTCACTCCTCCGCAGGTCCGTGCCAGTCACATCCTCATCAAAGTGGCGCCGGATGCCAAACCGGAGGCGGTCGTGGAGAAGGAGAAAGCCGCCAAAGCCGTTTCGGACCGCGTGAAGAAGGGCGAGGACTTTGCGAAGCTGGCTCAGGAACTCTCAGAAGATCCCAGTGCGAAGGAGAATAGCGGCGACCTGAACTTCTTCGCGAAGGAACAGATGGTGCCGGAGTTTTCCGAAGTGGCTTTCGCCATGAAGAAGGGCGACATCAGCGAGCCCGTGCGCAGCCAGTTTGGCTACCACGTAATCAAGGTGACCGATCGCAAGGATTCCGAAACGGTGGCACTGGAAAAGATCAAGCCCCGCATCGTGGACCACTTGAAACAGCGCAAGGCTGATGAGATGAAGCGCGAGCTTCGCGCAAAGGCGGACGTGAAGGTTCATCTCCTCGAGCCGCCGGAATCCGCTCCGGAAGCGGCGCCGGTTGCGCCCTGATCGCAAACGGAAATCGCCCTGGGCTTCATCGCCCCCGAGTTCAGTCAGCATCTCTGGCGGCTTTAATGGATTGAGCGGCCGGCGGTCGTCAGTCACACTTTCGTTTCGCGCTGACGTCCAGCGACCTCAACGCTTCTCCTCATGCCCCGCAAATCACGTAAAAACGTCGGCCTGATCGGCCTCGGGATCATCGGATCCCGCGTGGCGACAGGCCTTCGCGGCGCCGGGTTTCACGTTTTTGTTTGGAACCGCTCGCCCAAGGCCGCCCCGAACTTCCTCGGCTCACCGGCCGAAGTCGCCGAACTCTGCGACATCATCCAATTGTTCGTCTCGGATGCGCAGGCGATGTTCGATGTGCTCGATCAGATGAGCGCCTCGCTCACGTCGCGCCACGTCATCATTTGCAACGCGACCGTGGGGCCCGAGGCGACGATCGAGGCGGCCCGCCTGGTTGAGGAGAAAGGAGCGCGCTTTTTGGATGCGCCTTTCACCGGCAGCCGCAGCGCTGCCGAGCGGCGGGATCTGGTTTATTACATTGGCGGAGACGACGCGACTTTCCTCCGCGCGCGCCCGGTGCTCGAAGCGACCAGCAAGGCCATTGTGCGGATCGGCGAAATCGGTCATGCCGCGACCGTGAAAGTGGTGACGAACATGATCGCGGCAGTGAGCACTCAGACCTTGGGTGAAGCACTCGCGATCGTGCAGAAAGCGGGGCTCGATCCCGAGGTGCTCGCGGCCGCTTTGGAACACAACGCCTGCCGTTCCGGCACCATGGACATGAAGCTGCCGAAAATGGTGATGGGCGATTACGAGCCTCACTTTTCCCTCAAGCACATGTTCAAGGACGTGCAGATGGGCATCCACATCGCGAACGCTTTGGACATCGAGATCCCGGTCACGACGGTCACAGCCGGCGTGATGTATGGGGCGCTGAATAAAGGCTGGGGCGACCTCGACTTCTCGGCGCTCTACAAGACGTATGAGCCCGCGACCAAACCCGCGAATGGCCCTGCGGAACTCCCGAAACCTACGGTTTCCGCTGACGATCTCGATCCCAAGGAACTGCACTACCCCGAGACCAAAGTCGCCGCCCCGGCACGCCCCCTCTCCGAACCCGCAAAGATCATCCAGCTCGAGCAGGCGCCGGAGAGCCCGAAGACCGGGGATCCGGGCAAGGCCGAGGAGCCCACGAAGTCCGGTGCGCTCCCGCGGCTTTCCTCAGTGCTCAATGCGCCGGGGTTGATGAAAGCCTCGGATCAGGACCGCGCTTTCGATTCGGCCAGGCGGATTGATCTCCCAAAAATCACACCGCCTCCGACTGAAGCGGCGTCGCTCAGCAAGCCGGCCTCTCCTCCGAAGGAGTCCATCGCCCCGTCCACGATCGGGATCATGGCACCGGCGGAGTTCGTCACGAAGGCTCCCGAAGAATCTCCACCGATCGAGCGTGCGAATCCGTTGAGCAACGCAACGGCTGCGGATCCGGTTAAGACGGACCAGCCCGGAAAGGCTGCGGCGACCGCTGAACCGACTGCGTCCTCCAGCGATGCCGGATCTGACCGAAGCCAGAGCGCCGCAAAACCGGAGCAATCCGGAGCAGTCTCCACTGCAGCGACGGAAACGTCCCTTCCGGAATCCGGCACGAAAACCGATGGTCGTGAATCGAGCCCGGCGGTTACACCCATTGCAAACCGGCGGGAAACGCTGCCGCTCGAGTCAACGAACAACTCGGTTGATGAAAACGGCGATCCCAACGTCAAGCCGTTCAATTTCGTAAAGCGCTGGTTTGTCTCCCGGCCGGGGGCTTAGAGGCGGATGAGCGACCGCGAGGAAGCCTACCGTGGGTTCCAGGCTCACGGCGGAATCGCGGATCTTTCGGGCCGCTTGAAGCTGCGGCTCGTCGGCAGCGACCGAGTCCGCTACCTCAACGGACAGGTCACGGCCAACGTGCAGCGCCTGGAGATCGGTCATGCGTTGGCGGCGTGCGTCACCACCGCGAAAGGCAAGCTGAGCGCGGAGGTGGTCCTCCACGCCACATCGGAAGCGTTGTACATCGATGCCGATCCACTGCTGCGCGAGACGCTGCCCGACCGGCTCGCCCGGTACATCATCGCCGATGACGTGGAGGTGGAAGACGTGACGGAGTCGTTCCATCTGATCCACCTCACTGGCGAAATCGCACCGGCCAGTGACCTCGCGGACTCCGCGGTGTATGCCGATCGGCACCGCCGTTATGGCCGCGCGGGTTGGGATCTCCTGCTCGACGACTCAGCCTTCCAAGCCAGCTGGCCCGAGCTCACCAGCCGGCTGGTGCAATTGGATCCTGAGCTGCAGGAAACCCTGCGCATCGAAGCTGGCGTCCCGCGTTGGGGCGCGGAGCTGAATGCGGATACTTTGCCGCCGGAAGCCGGGTTGGACCGGACCCACATCGACTACCACAAGGGCTGTTACATTGGGCAGGAAGTCATCTCGCGGTTGAAGAGCGTGGGTCACGTGAACCGGGAGCTGACCGGTTTCGTCGCCGTCGAGAACGCCTCGATCGAAGCCGGCATGGCGATCTTCGCTCCGGATAATCCGGACAAGCCGATTGGGCTGCTTACCAGCACGACGTTTAGTTTTGCCTTGGAAAAGCAAATCGCGCTCGGCTACCTCAGGCGCGGCGCTGCCTTCCCCGAACTCCTCGCGCGCTCTGCGGGAGGAACCGGTGCGGCCATCCGCATCGTGCCTCACCACCTGCCCTTCCTTTCATGAAACGATCTCTGCTCGCCGTGCCTGCCTGCCTCGCCCTCCTTCTCTGCAGCGCAGTAGCCGACGATGTCGCTTTGATCACGGTGCAGATCGGCAACGAGCCACCCCGCCGGGTTGCTCTCGAATTTTACGAAGCCGATGCGCCCCGGACGGTGGAGAACTTCAAGAAGCTCGCACGGAAGGGCTTCTATAAAGGGTGCGCTTTTCACCGCGCTTTCCCGCACATCCTCGTTCAGACAGGCGATCCTCTGAGCAAAAAGAAGGACCGCAGCAAAGTCGGCATCGGCGGACCCGGTTACACGCTGATGCCCGAGATCCGCCGCCGGCACGGCAAGGGTGCGGTCGCGATGGCCCGCCTTCCGGACAAGATCAACCCCTCACGCGTATCGAACGGCAGCCAGTTTTACATCTGCCTCCAGCCGATGCCGACCTACGACGGGCAATACACGGTCTTTGGCCAGGTGATCTACGGCTACGAAACGCTCGATGCCATTTCGACGCGGCCGGTGGATAGCAACGACTACCCCATCGAACGATGCTCGGTGCGATCGGTGAAGATCATGCCGCGCGAGCAATTGCCGCCGCCTCCCGGTCCTGAATCGCCAGTCAAAAAGAGCAGCAAACAGTGGTGGCAGATTTTCGGCTGAGCATTCTCAAGACGCGTCTTACCTAAAGCGCTTCAGGCGGTCGCAAGCGGCGGGACAAAGCGCTTGCGGGGCTCGGACGCCGCACGTATAAGACGCCTCCCCTTTCCCGGGTAGGTACCGAAGTGGCCAAACGGGGCGGACTGTAAATCCGCTGGCTTACGCCTTCACAGGTTCGAATCCTGTCCTGCCCATTCTTTGCTGGGAGAGCGACTTACCACCTCGGCTCTCCAGCAAAATCAGCCGCTACGCGAGCCGCGCGTCCATCGTGATCGTCGCGTTGAGTAGCTTGGAAATCGGGCAGCCGGCTTTCGCATCGTCGGCGGCTTTTTCGAAAGCGGCTTGATCGATGCCCGGAATGCTCGCGGTCACCTCGAGATGACTCGCTGTCACAGCGAAGCCACCGTCCTTCTGCTCGAGGGTCACCGTTGCCGTGGTCTCGATCTTGTCCGGCGTGAAGCCGGCCATGCCGAGGATCATCGAGAAGGCCATCGAGAAACAGCCCGCGTGCGCGGCGCCGATCAACTCTTCGGGATTGGTCCCCTGCTCGCCCTCGAAGCGAGTCTTGAAAGAATACGGTTTGTTCACCAGCGCGCCGGAACCTGTGGACATGGTGCCAGCGCCTTCTTTGAGACTGCCCTGCCAGACGGCGGATGCTTTCTGTTTCATAGTAGCGAAGATACGTGCCAGCCGGGCGCGCTGGAGGCGATCACTTTTGCACTAGGATGCGCTGCTCGGGAGGGACAAGCTCTGTTCCGTCACGCGCGAAGGCGCCCGGAACGTCCGGGAAGCTCATTCGCGCCGAACCAACAAACGAAGTATGGCTCTGGTCAAACGCAAGACGCGGAAAGCAATCCGCAAGCAGGTGACCAAAGTCATCGAGAAGCACGGGCCGGAGATTGCCACCGGGATTGCCACGGGCCTGATGTCCAGCATCGTCGCTCTCATCACTGCCGAGAAGCTCGAGGGCGACGGCCATTCCACAGCGGAACAGAAATCGCGCCCGAAACCCACCGGGACGCCAGGACAATCTCTCCTCACTTCCATCGCACGCATTCCAGCGGTTCAGGAAATCGTGCAGATGCTCGCCGAAGCCGGCCAGCCGGAGGAGGCGCCTCACGCGAAAAAAAAGCTGCGCAAAGCGCCCGTGGATCTCAGCGAGGAGTAGCCGATGCGGCCTCCGAAGACAGCGCGATGTGGGATTTCGTCCGCAACACGAAGGACTCCGCGATGGCTGCGGGAGCCAGGCGTTACATCAACAGCAAACTCGGAGGAATGGGCGAGATGACCGAGTTCTCGATCGACACCAAAACCAAGGCCGTCCGCGTGCGCCTGGAGCTGCTCGGCGAATCGCAGCCGATCGAACTGCATGTGACGAAGTATTCGCTCAAGCAGAAGGGTGGCGAAACGCACATCACCGTCGAGGAGGCAACCGCCTCGCGCGAATGGATGACTGTCGCGCTGCGGGAGTTTGTAATCGGCAAGTCGTTCCTGCTCCCGAGCGGTGCCGGGACGGTGCTGAAACTGCTCGTCTGAGATCCCCGGCAGGCTCAGCCCGCGTGGTATTCCTGTAGGGACTTCACGTTGAGCCCGTGCTCACGCAGGGCGCGAATGCCTTCCAGGGCGGCGCGGGCGCCGCGGAGCGTCGTGAACACCGGGATGCGATTCGCCGTGGCAGTGCTGCGGATCTTGATTTCATCCTCGCGGGCGACTTTGCCGCTCGGCGTGTTGATGATCATCGCCAGCTCGCCGTTCTTGATCATATCGAGCGCGTTCGGCCGGCCTTCGTTGAGCTTGAAGAGCTTCTTCACTTCCACGCCGGCGGCCTTCAGAGCGGCGCAGGTTCCGCTGGTCGCGTAGACGGCAAAGCCGAGTTCGAGGAAGCCGCGCGCGATGTCGGCCGCCTTCGGTTTTTCCCGGTCGGCGACGCTGATGAAGACGTTGCCCTGCGTCGGGAGCGCCGGCGCGGCGGCCATCTGCGCCTTGGCAAAAGCGAGCCCCAGGTTGGCGTCGATGCCCATCACTTCGCCGGTCGATTTCATCTCCGGGCCGAGGACGATATCGATGCCGGGAAAGCGGATGAACGGAAAGACCGCTTCTTTCACCGAGAAGTGCGTCGGTACGATCTCCGTGGTGAAGCCGAGCTCTTTGAGCGTTTTGCCAGCCATGATTTTCGCCGCGAGTTTCGGCAGCGGGACTCCGATGGCTTTTGAGACGAAAGGCGCGGTGCGTGAGGCGCGCGGGTTCACCTCGAGGACGTAAACCGTGTCGTTCTGCACGGCGAACTGCACGTTCATCAGCCCGCGCACGTTCAGCTCCTTCGCCATCGCCTTGGTGCTGCGCGTGATCTCGTCCTTCACCGCTTCGCTGAGCGAAAACGGCGGGATCACGCACGAGCTGTCGCCGCTGTGAATGCCGGCCTCTTCGATGTGCTCCATGATCGCGCCGATCACGACCGTCTCGCCATCGCTGATGCAATCGACGTCCACCTCCGTGGCATCTTCGAGGAAGTGATCGACGAGAATGGGATTCGCCGCGGTGCCAGGCGTCGTTCCGGGGCTCGCCTCGACCGCTTCGCGCACGTAGCGCCGCAGGTCGGTTTCATTGTGCACAAGCATCATCCCGCGACCGCCGAGCACGAAACTCGGACGCACGAGCACGGGGTAGCCCACGCGCTCCGCGACCGTCAGCGCTTCGTCTTCCGTCACCGCCGTCCCGCCGCTGGTCTGCCGGATCCCGAGTTTATCGAGCATCGCGCCGAAGAGTTTGCGGTCCTCGGCGATCTCGATCGACTTGGGCGAGGTGCCGATGATCGGGACGCCGGCCGCTTGCAGCCCGGCGGCGAGATTGAGCGGGGTCTGGCCGCCAAATTGCACGATGACGCCGAAGAGATTTTCGCTCTCCTGCTCGCAGATGTTGAGCACGTCTTCGAGGGTCAGCGGCTCGAAGTAAAGTTTGTCGCTGGTGTCGTAGTCGGTGGAGACGGTCTCGGGGTTGGAGTTGACCATGATGGTCTCGAAGCCCTCCTCGTGCAGCGCGAACGCGGCGTGGACGCAGCAGTAGTCGAACTCGATCCCCTGCCCGATGCGGTTCGGCCCGCCGCCGAGGATGATGA
>JAQGOK010000073.1 GCA_028293645.1 Chthoniobacter sp. | reverse complement strand
TCCTTTACGAAGGCTTCCAGCAAGGCATCCGTGCCGCGTTCATCACGGCCGAACTTGGAGTGGTTCTTCGTGATGTCCGAATTGATCATGATCATGCCCCAACGCTGGACCATGCCGCTCATCAGGCGGTCGCGTGAATCGATCCAGACGCGGTCGAGATGGGACGAGGTGAGGTCGCGGTGTCCGACGAACCAGTAGTAACAGATATTCTCGACCATCACCGGTTTGCCGTCGGGCCCTTTGACCTCTTTGCGGTTCTTGAGTCGTTGCACCGGCAGGTTGCCGAGTCCCGGAAGGGTGATCAGCCGCTCGCCGCCGGGTTCGAACGCCCAGCCTTGTGCCTGCAGGCAACGTTCCGGGCGATGGATGCTGGTCATCATGTCCTGCCCCGCCAGGACGATCGACGCCAGGACGCGATCGCCGCGGCCGTTTTCATAAAAGCGCCGCGAGAACTCGGTGTCCGGCCCGAGTGTGTCGCGTTCGAGTTGCGAGATCTCCATCGGCTGCCCCCACCATTCGCCGAAGATTTCCGGCATTTCGAGGTTCAAGCCGACCGGTTGAAATCCGAGCTGCTGGGGCAAAGCGAAGACGGCGCTGAACCCACCGAGCAGCACCAGAAAGAGGATCGCCAGTCGCTTAGTAGTCATACGAAATCGGTCCTCCGGGACGCCGCGTTTCTCCCGCAGTCGCGACCGCCGCGGCTTCTGGCTCCAGAACCGGCGCGAGGGTCTTCGACCAATCGCGGTTGAGCAGATCACCCATGCGAACCATGAGCGTCAGCGCGATCGGAATGGTCACGATGAAGCCCGAGATGTCGTGCCACGGTCCAGTGCCGATGCCGGGGCTGATGAAGCGGGCGACGAGCACGATCGTAAAGACGCGGACGATATTTCCGATCACCGCGAACGGCAGGGCGGTGCAGAAGATGAGCAGCTTTTTCCAGAGCGTCTTCTGGGTGAAATGCACGTAAAGCGCGCTGAGCATCGTCATGGCCATCAGCGAGCGAATGCCGCTGCAGCCGCCGGCGACTTCGCACTGGAAGCTGCCGTCGGTGGCGAAGAGCTTCACGCCATCGCGCGCGATGCCGAGTTGCAGAAGATTCGTCATGCCGGAGACGGTGACGGCGACGAGGCGCTGCAGAGGTTCGGTGTGCCCGAGCAGGAAGCCGACTGGCAGCATGAACAGCAGCAGCGCGCAGGGAAACAGTGCAATGCGGGCTGATTTCCAACCCCACACGAACGCCACGCTCCCGAGGATTAGCACCGGCATCGAGAGCAGCGCGATGCGCGGCTGCAACGTCCACGCGGCTGCGAGAAAAAGCGTGATCCCGAAAGCAATCAGCAGCAGGCCACTCGCTGCCGGCCGCTTCGTGACTGTGCGAAACTGGTCGCGGTGAAGCCACGCCACAACGATTGCTCCCGGCAAAACGAGACCGCCGTGTTCGAGGTCGTTTGCCTCGTTCCAAGCCTCGCGCGCCCACTGCCACGCCGTGAGGCTGCCGTTCGTGTAAATCTTGTAGAAGCCGAAGAAATAAACCGCGACACCGAGAATCGCCGCCCAAAGCGCCAGCTGGAGCGGGTTCGCGCGGCACCAGTTTCCGAATCGCGCCAGCTCGTCCCGCCACACGGAAGGTTGGGAGACTGGGGTGGGCGCACTCATGAGCGGGAGAAAGTAGGCGCAAAAGCTTCTGCGGCAAATTCAGACTTTGGCTTTCCGAACGCCACTTGCGCGGGGAAAGTGCGGCCGCTTTGGCCGAGAACGAATCATCCTCCGCGGCTCCCCCGGCACAAGTCGTTGCGGTGATCGCCACCTGCGGGCGACCATCGGAGTTGGCGCGCCTCCTCGAATCCCTTACGGGCAGCATCCCGCCTCTCCATGCAGTGCTGGTGATCGACAATGGCGGCGACGCTGGAACCGCCGAAGTGCTCCGACGTTCCTGGTCGGTGCCGCTCGTCCATCACGTCGCGGGACGGAATCTCGGCTGCGGCGGCGGCCTCGCGGCGGGCGAGCGCATGGCGCTGGAGCGCTTTAGCGAGCTGACCCATTGCTGGATCCTCGACGACGACGCTGTCGTTACACCGCCTGCCTTGGGGAAGATGCTCGCGGCGCTTGAGCATGAAAACGCCGATGTCGCGCATGCGCTCGTCCTCGACGGCAGCGGCACTCTCGGTTGGCCGCCCGGCATGAAGAATCGCGCGGTTCAGCGGCTCATGAAACTGCGCCAGACCCCTGCCGAGTTTCGCACCCGGTGCGGCGCCGATCCCCTGCCGCTGGACTGGGCGCAAGGCATCGCCTTGCTCGTCACGCGCCGGGCGCTGGATGAGCTTGGGCTCCATCGCGACGATTACTGGGTGCGCGGGGAAGATCTGGAGTTCAGCCTCAGGATCACCCACCGCTTCCGAGGCATCTACGTGCCGCTTGCGGAAGTGGCGCACCTGCCGCCTGCGGGTTCAAGCGGTGGCTCACAAAAGGAGGAGTTCCTGAAGCATGCGGCCATGTTGCAAAACGTCGCGTACACCACAGCTCGTCTGCCCCACGGCCGCCGGCTTTTGCATACATTGCTTCCGAATTGGCTGCGCTTCTTCCGGACATGGGGTGTGAAGCCGCGGGTCGCAATCGCGGCGGCGGGTGCTTTTTGGAAAGGGGCGATTCTCGGACGACCCGCGGGTCATCGCTAAGTTCAAGGCCTTCGTCGCGTAGCCGGCTTGCTACTTCGAACCGCCGCAATAACTTGCCCGTCCCGTGCATCCCCACCGCACTCCCAACGACGGCAACCTTGCCAAATTGCTCGTGCTCGAGTTCTGGGGTCTCGGCGATCTGACCTTCTCCACGCCGCTCTTGCGGGCGGCCGTTTCGCGTTTCGAGGTAACGCTCGTCGGCAAAGCACACGCGCGGCCGCTGCTGGCGCCCACGTTCCCCGGAATGCGCTTCATCGCCTACGATGCGCCGTGGTCGGCGTATCGCGGAAAATATGACCTGCGAAAGTGGAACTGGCCCGAGTTGCTCATGCTGGTCACCCGGCTGCGGCGCGAGCGTTTTGACGCAGCCGTCTCCGTGCGCAACGACCCTCGCGATCATCTCCTGATGCGCATGGTCGGGGCCGGCCGCCGCTACGGATTCCCGCGCCGGGGAAGCCATTTGTTTCTCACGCATCCGCGGCGCCGCTCGCGGTTGAAACAGCACAAAGTGGAGGATTGGCGAGACCTCGGGCGTGCGCTGGAGCTGTCGGGCATGGACGCGGCGGAGCCGCGACTGGAACATGCGCAATATCGCACGCCGCTCGGCGACCAGCTCTTTGCCGAGATCCGCAAGCCGGTGCTTTGCCTCCATCCGGGAGCGCGCATCGCGGTGCGCCGCTGGCCGGAGCCGTACTTCGAGCAGGTGATCAAAAATCTGCGCGCGGAATTCGATTTTCACCTCATCCTGGTGCCCGATCCCGAAGGTTACGGCTCCACGCTGGTGCCGCTCGCGGACACCGTGCTGCGTCCGCTCACCATCCGTGAATTGGTCGATGTCCTCGGGCGCGTGGATTTGCTTCTCTGCAACGACAGCGGCCCTGGCCATCTCGCGGCGAGCTGCGGTCGTCCGGCGATCCCGATTTTCGGACCGACCGATCCGGAATGGTTTCGTCCGTGGGGCGACATCCATCATTTGGTCATCCGGGACATTTGTCCGATCCGGCCGTGCTTCGATTATTGCCGCTTCCCGGAGCCGTATTGTCTGACGCGGCTCTCGCCGCAGGAAGCCTGGCCGGAGATCGGCGCACACATCCGTGAGCTGATCCCTCGCGGGGTTTTGCCGCGTCAACTTCTGCGCGGCTCTGAAACACCGGACCTGGCCCGCTTCGATCGAAAACCTGCGAACCAACCAAGCGTCCCAGTCGGCCACCTCGACGTCGCGTTTTCGGTCGCGGATCAAAACGTCGCCACCACGAAATCGATCGGCATTTACAACTTCTCGCTTCAGCTCGTGAAGCATCTCGCCGTGGACCCGCGCACGAGCAAGCTCACCGTCTTCAGCAATGAATCCGTTTCGCCGCTCCCGGCGCCGACCGAGTCGGTGGAGATCAAACAGTACAACTATCCGATCCGAAGCCGCGGCGGACGCATCTTTTGGGATCAGTGGGGCGTCATTCAGCAGGCCCATGCCAGCGGTCGGGAATGGCTCTTTCTCCCCAAAGGGTTTTGCTCATTCGCCGTGCGGCCACAGCTTCGCGTGGCGGCTTACATCCACGACATCATGGGAGATTTCTACCGGCGGAATTACCCCGATTTCTGGCCAAAGGTGGAGTTCGAATACTTCGCACGAAGCCTCGCGGCGACGATCCGGACCGCCGAGGTGATCTTCACGAACACCGAGTTCACGAAAGGCGAGATCTGCGGGCTGGCCAAACGCGTCGGTCTTCCAGAACCGCGCGTCGTGGTTGCCGGCTACGGGTTCGAAGCGACCGAAATCGAGACGCTCGAGAAGCAGGATCGCGTGCTCCTCTTCGCGAGCAACATGCCGCACAAGCGCACGGATCTCGCGATTCGCTTCCTGGATCATTGGGTCCGCCAATCTGGATTCACAGGGCAGATCGACTGCATCGGCATCATCCCTCCGGGCATGCCGAAGCCGCCAGGCTCGCACTGGAACTGGATCGGGCGCGTGCCGCCCGCGCAAGGCAGAGCGATGATCCGCAGCGCACGGGTGGTGGTTTACGTTTCGGAACAGGAGGGCTTTGGGATGCCGCCCGTCGAGGCCGTGCTGGAAGGCACCTGCCCCGTTTACTCGGGCCTCCCGCCGATTCGCGAAGTGATGGATGATGCCGGCTGCGCCTTTTCCAACGAATCGGAAGATTCGTTCGTCGCTGCCATGGAGCAGGCCTTGCAGGTTTCATCGGAAACCATCCGCGGCTGGTCCGCAGCCTTGATGTCGCGGCATAATTGGCCTGCCGTCACGCGCAAGATCGTCGATGAACTTGCGGCCGGTTAGTATTCGAAACCCGTAAGCTTAGCTTCCACCACCCACCCCCAACCGCCCTTTATACAGCGTGCAACCGCATCGTGTTCTCATCACTGGAGGCGCCGGCTTTATCGGCGCGAATGCCGCGCGACGCTTTGTGGAGGCTGGCTGGCAGGTAACGCTCTGGGACAATCTCTCGCGCTGTGGCGGTCAGCGAAATCTCGAGTGGCTGCGCACCGTCGGCACGTTTGAGTTCACCGAGATCGATCTGCGATTTGCCGACCAAGTCCTGCAAAGCATTGGCTCGAACCGCTTCGACTTGATCCTGCACTGCGCCGGCCAGGTCGCGGTGACTTCGTCAGTCACGGACCCGCGCGAGGACTTCGAGTGCAACATCCTCGGCACCTTCAACCTCCTCGAAGCGGTCCGGAAATCGTGCCCGGGAGCGCTCTTCATCTTCGCTTCGACGAACAAAGTTTACGGCGGGATGGAAGAGGCCGTGATCGTGGAACGGAACGGCCGCTATGAATACGCGGATCTCCCGCACGGCGTCGCGGAGACGCAACCGCTCGATTTCCACTCGCCCTACGGCTGCTCCAAGGGTGCTGCGGATCAATACGTGCACGACTACGCGCGCATCTACGGACTCGCGACGACGTGCTTTCGCCAGTCGTGCATCTATGGCTACCGGCAGTTCGGGGTCGAAGATCAAGGCTGGGTCGCGTGGTTCATGATCGCGCATGCGCTCCGGCGGCCGATTACCATTTTCGGCGATGGCAAACAGACGCGGGACATCCTCTTCATCGATGACCTGATCGACGCCTACTTCGCCGCATGGGATGCGCGCGAGAAAGTCTCGGGCAAGATCTTCAATATCGGCGGAGGTCCGCGGAATCAGTTTTCGCTGCTCCAGCTTCTCGATTTGCTCGGGGAGGAAAGCGGGCGCCCCGTCGAGTTCACTTACGCGCCGCCGCGTCCGGGTGATCAGCGAGTCTTCGTGGCCGATATCCACAAGGCGGCGCGTGAGTTCGGCTGGCAACCGAAGCACGAATGCGAGGTCGGCATCCGAAAACTCAACCGCTGGATCAACGAGAACCTCGATCTGTTTCGCTGAGCGTCACGCCTGGCGGGGAGCTGAGGGTGAAAGCTCTTGCGCGGGATTCCGCCCCAAAGAAGAGTGTCCCCCTTCTCACGAAATCCTCCCTTATCGATGAAAAAAATCGTTGTCTGCGGCGCCGGTGGATTCATTGGCGGCCACCTTGTAGCGGACCTTCGTCGGCAAGGTTTGGCTGAGCTGCGGGCGGTCGATTGCAAGCCCCTCGAGAGCTGGTACCAGCGTTTCGATGACGTGGAGAGTGTGCAACTCGACCTTTCCGATTTGGCCGCGTGCGAGAAGGCAGTGGCGGGTTGTGACGTCGTTTACAATCTGGCCGCAGACATGGGAGGCATGGGGTTCATCGAACTCAACAAGGCGCTTTGCATGGTGACCGTGCTGCTCAACACGCATCTCCTGATGGCGGCGCGGAAGTTTGAAGTGGAGCGGTTCTTCTTCTCGTCCAGCGCCTGTGTTTACAATGCCGACAAGCAGCGTGATCCGAAGGTGACGGCGCTCAAGGAGGCCGATGCTTATCCCGCGCTGCCCGAGGATGGCTACGGATGGGAGAAACTATTCAGTGAGCGGATGTGCCGCCACTTCCGCGAAGACTTCGGAGTGCAAACCCGGGTCGCTCGTTACCACAACGTCTATGGCCCGCACGGCACCTACGCGGGAGGACGAGAGAAGGCGCCAGCGGCGATTTGCCGCAAAGTGATCGAGGCCGCTCGCCGGGGTGATCATGGGATCGAAATCTGGGGCGATGGAAAGCAGACCCGGAGTTTCATGTACATCGACGACTGTCTGGTCGGGACGCAGATGCTTCTAAACAGCGACTTTGCCGAACCGATCAATATCGGGAGCAATGAACTCGTCTCGATCAACCAGCTGGTGGACATCGTGGAAGAGATCGCCGGAGTGCAGCTCAAGCGCAGTTACAACCTATCCGCGCCCAAAGGTGTGAATGGTCGGAACAGTGACAACACATTGATCAAGGAGACGTTCGCCTGGGAGCCGTCCACCAAGCTGCGCGATGGCCTGGAGAGAACTTATGCGTGGATCTATGACTCCATGACCAGCGAGCAGCCGGCGGTGGTGAACTTTGCCTGAATGGCGGAAGGTTCGCCGATGGTGGATTTCTCGATTGTTACTCCCAGCTTCAAGCAAGTCGATTGGCTGGAGCTGTGCGCCGCCTCGATCGCCGATCAGCAGGGCCTGACTTGCGAGCACATTGTCCAGGATGGCGGCAGCGGCGAGGCCATCGAAGCATGGAAAAAGCGGCATCCGGAAGTGCAGGTTTTCGTAGAGTCCGATGACGGGATGTACGACGCGATCAACCGCGGACTGAAGCGCGCGCAGGGACGCTTCTGCGCTTACCTCAATTGTGACGAGCAATATCTGCCGGGCGCGCTGGCTGAGGTAGCGGCCTACTTTGATGCGCACCCGGAAGTCGATGTGGTCTTCGGGGACGCGATCGTCGTCGATGACAAGGGCGAGTATCTTTGCCAGCGGCAAACCCTCGTGCCGAACGCCCTGCACACGGCCACGTGCCACTTAAGCGTCCTTACTTGCGCTACTTTCTATCGGCGCAGCATCGTCGATCGCGGATTGCTCTTCGATCCGGCATGGCGCGACGTCGGCGACAGCGCCTGGATGGTGAAGTTGATCCGAAACAAGGTGCGGATGGCGCACCTGCCGCGCTTCACCACCACCTTCGCGGAAACGGGCGACAATATGGGGCTCAAAGACAACGCGCGTCGTGAAGCGCGGCTGGCCCGCGAACTGGCGGGCGTCTTTGCAGGCGTGATGCGTCCCTTTCTCGCCTGGCATCACCGCTTCCGCCGCCTCCTTGCCGGCTACTACTTCCCGAAGAAATCCTCCTACTCCATCTACACGCATCAAAGCCCCCATCGCCGCGTGAACTTCGACGTGGAGCGGCCCACCTTCATCTGGCCGAACCGGATGCGCGCGTTTCAGTAGAGGATGAAAGTGCTCTTCGATCACCCATCGCCTTTCCTGCTTGCGCACGGGGGATTTCAGATCCAGATCGAACAAACGAATCTCGCCCTCCAGCGGCTCGGCATCGATGTAGAATGGCTGCGCTGGTGGGACACTTCGCAGACCGGCGAGGTCATTCATTACTTTGGCCGGGCGAGTCACAGCTATCTCGATTTTGCGCACGCCAAGGGACTGAAGGTTGTCATGGCGGAGCTGCTAACTGGTTTGGGCTCACGCGGAGCGGTGGCCCGCTTTGCGCAACGTGCTGTAATTCAGACGCTCCAGCGCTCATCGTTTTTCGATCGAATGAACTGGCGGGCTTACCAACGCTGCGATGCGGCGGTGGCGCTGACGGAATGGGAGGCGAAGTTGATGCGGTCAGTCTTCAACGCCCCCGCAGAACGCGTTCACGTTATTCCCAATGGCGTGGAGGAGGTTTTCACCCCTGGAGACCCGAAGGGAACGCGAGGTCCCTGGCTGGTTTGCAGCGCGACCATCACCGAGCGCAAACGCGTGCTGGAACTCGTCCAATCCGCCGTAGCTGCGGCGACGCCGCTTTTCGTTATCGGCGCCCCCTATGCGGCAGACGATCCTTACTTCCGGAGGTTCCGCGAGTTTGTGGCAACGCACGGGGATGTGGTGCGGTTTGAGGGCGCGGTCAGCAATCGTGCGCGGTTGGCAGAGATTTATCGAGAGGCCCGCGGTTTTGTCCTCCTGAGCACCATGGAAAGCCTTAGCTTGTCAGCTCTCGAAGCCGCCGCGTGTGGCTGCCCGCTGCTGCTCAGCGACCTGCCTTGGGCGCGCTCGGTTTTTGCAGATCAGGCTGCGTATTGTCCCGCGAGCGCTGGGCGCCAGGCGACCGCCACGTGTTTGCGCGCCTTCTACGACGCCGCACCATCGCGACCGGTTCCCGAGCGGCCTGAATCGTGGGATCAGGTCGCTGCCCGCCTTGCAAAGCTCTACACACATGTGACGCCGGAGCTAACCCGCTGACGGCGCGGAGAGCGACAACTCGCGATAGATTTCCAAATGCCGGTTCGCGACGACTGCCGGATGGAATCTCCTCAGCGCTTCCTGCCGCGCGCGCGCGGCCACGGCAGTGCCCAACAGTGGATCATCGAGCAGCCGCCCGATGGCGTCCGAGATACTCTCCGGTTGGAATGGATCGCAGAACAGTCCCGTTTCGTCTTGCTGGATCAAATCCGGCAACCCGCCGACGCGAGCCGCGACCACTGGCACTCCGGCGGCCATCGCTTCGAGCACGGCCATTGGGCAGTTATCCTCGAGCGAGGGTAACGCCAGCACTCGCGTTTGCCGAAGCTGTTCGCGCAGAGCGGCCCGACCCGCGAAGCCTCCATACGCCGCCCACGGTCTCTCACTTAAAAGGCGGAAGAACGTCGCCGTGTAGCCATCGTCCGGCGGTGCGCCCCCTAGAAAAACAACACGCAGCGGACGTCGCGCCGCCAACGGATCGAGAGCCTCAAGAAGCGCGTTTTGATTTTTGCGCTGACCGATGTTCCCCACACAAAGCACCAGCGGCGGTTCTGCGCTTTGAGGCTCGACCGAAAAGAACGTCGGATCGACTGCGTTGGGCACCACCCAGGTGCGGGAGGCAAGATCGGCCACCGCCGCTCGCGTGTAATTGGTAATGCAGACCACGCCATCCGAGCGGGGAATGGTCCAGCGTTCCAACCGCGCAGCAAGCCATTGAAATGACCCCGGCCGGACGCGGTTCACCTGGGCGATCAATCGCATGTTGCCGTGAATGGTCAGCACATTGGGGAAGCCGGAATACACCGCGCTTAGCGCGCAGTCCCGCTCTGTACCCTGCCCATGCACCACATCAGGCCGGAGTTCCCGAATCTTCGCCCGAGTCGCACGGATGCATCCCTGGTAAGCGGTCCGCATCCAGCCGAGCTTCGGCACGTGGAGGCTGTGGAAAAAGATGTTCGGCGCGAGCTTCTCGGGCGAACGCATCGGCTGCTGCGTGCAGGCCACCACATGCACCTCGATGTGCGGCAATTCCGCGAATCCTTGGAAGAGCGCTTCCGGCGCGGTGCCGAACCACGGCTCCGTTTTGTGATACTCGCGGAACGGGTCGCGATTATCCGTCGTGAGTTGGACGACGCGCAGGCGCGATTCCATGCAGGCGCCTACTCGCGACGTAAAAAATACGAGCAGACCGACTCCGCCTGGACCGCGTAGCCGAAGCCGCGCAGGCGCTCGATAAACTGAGCCTGCGTCAGGATTCCCCGCGGATCCTCGTGCAACTCCAGAGAGATCGCGCGCACTTTTTCCCAAACCTCCGCACCGGTGTGTTCGAGCAAATCGTACTCTGCGCCTTCAATGTCAATCTTCACCAGGGCGACGGGATCGGGCCACTCGAGCACCACGTCTTTGAACGCGGCGATCTGGACATCGATCCCGATCCCGGTCGTCCCGTAAAGGCTCGACCCGCCGGGGTTGTCGCCATCGAAAAACCAGCGGTCCTGCCGTGCCGTGCCGGCCACGGCCTGTTGGCGCAACGTGATCCGCTCTCCGAGCACCGGATTTGCGAGCTGGTTCATTCCGAAGAGCCGGGCATTGGGGGGGCCGGGCTCGAACGCGGTCACTTGCACGGCTGGATTCGTCCCGGCGGCGAGCAGACTGAAAATCCCGAGATTGCCGCCAAGATCGAGCACGCGCAGCTCTCCCGGCTCGGTTTTGAGATACGAAAAAGCCGAGGCATAACCGCCCGCAAAGAGAAGCTCGTGGATCACATCCCAATCGCGCGTCCCGCTGCGGCAGACCACATTGAGCCCGGAACGAAAGTGCAAAAGGCGCAACTCCGACGTAGAGCCGGCAAACAGCCGCAGCCCGAAAGCGGTAGGCCAGTTTTCGATGCGACGCACGATTTCCATCGCCGTTTTTATCTTGTCACGTCGGTAAGTCTGCATCGCCGCACAAGGTTCTGCCACGGCGTGCAATGAAGTCAACGCATCGGTCCTGTACCCGCTCCACCGTCCCCGGGCCATGCAGGAAGCCCAGCATCACGAGAGTGCTTGCGAGAGATTCCGGGTGGTGCGGTGTAGGCCGATGTTCCGAACAGCGGATGCCGCCGAGGCAGGTGGGGTAAGCGGGGCAGCCTCCTCGTTCCGCAACCTTTACCTAATTACACAGCTCCGGCGCGTCTTGCCGAACCGTGGCACGGCGTTCAATTTCCCTGCCCCGCCCCGACCCGGGGCGCGCTCCTTTACAAGCTTTACCTGCTTCTAGACTGTCGCCTGGCAATGAGCCGCCTGAAGAATTTCGCCCGCGGAGTGGTATCGGGCTATGTGCAGATGGCGGCGAACATCCTCTTCACGATGGCATCGGTGCCCTTGGCGCTGCACTACCTCTCGAAGGAGGAGTTCGGGATCTGGGCTCTGGTGACGCAGATCGCCGGCTATCTCGCGCTCATCGACCTTGGCATGGCTGTCTCCGTTGGGCGCATCCTCGCCGATTACAAAGACGACCGCGACGGCGGCTCCTACGGGGCGGTGCTCAAATGCGGGCAAATCGTTTTCTCCCTCCAGGCGGCGCTCATCGGTGCTGTCAGCTTTGCGCTCGCGCCGTGGCTGGCGGAACTTTTTGCGATCGGCCCTACGCTTCGGGGCGACTTCATCTTCCTTGTCCGCGCACAGGGTTTCGTGACCGCTTTCTACTTTGTTACGAAGGTGCTCAGCGCCCCCTTCTGGTGCCACCAGCGCCACGATGTGACCAACTACTCAGCAGCCGCTGGGTTTGCCTTCAGTTTTGTGGTGCTATGGGTTGGTTTCGCGTGTGGGTTTGGGATCAAGAGCATGCTCGCTGGGCAAGCCGTCGCGCTCCTTGTCACGACTGCCTGGGCGGGCATCGCGGGGAGGCGTCTCGAGCTTTTTCCGCGGCGCGGCGCGTGGGGAGAGGTGGATGGAAAAATTCTTCGCGAGCTTCTCCACTTTGGGCGCGACATCTTTCTCATGGCGGTCGGGGTGCAACTCCTCTCAGCCAGCCAGCTTATCATCATCGCTCGGACGCTTGGGCTCGACGCCGCGGCGACTTGGGCGATTTGCTCGAAGACCTTCACCCTCGCTCAGCAGGCAGTCGGACGTATTTATGAAAACTCGTCCGCGGCCTTTGTCGAGATGGCGGTGCGAGGCGAACACGAGCGGCTCAAGAATCGTTTCCGAGACATCGTCGCGCTGAGTGCGTCCCTGGCGGTGGTGGTCGGCGTAGTGGGCGCGGCGTCCAACGGCGCCTTTGTCGAAATCTGGACCCGCGGGAGGGTTGCGTGGCCCTTGCTGAATGACGTGCTCATGGCCGCCACGCTTGTTGTCTTTTGCGTGGCGCGCTGCCACACCGGCAACGTCGCGGTGGACAAGCAGGTTCGAACGATGCGGTTCGTCCACCTTTTCGAAGGAATCACCTTCTTCGTCCTGGCTTGGCTGGCAGCCCTCCCCTTTGGGCTGCCGGGCATCGCGGCGGCCGGCTTGGTGGCGACCGCCCTTTGGAGCGGCGTTTTCGGGTTCGCACGAAGCCGGACCTACTTTCGGGCCAGTCTCCGCGAGCTCTTCGGCTGGCTGGCGCCGAGCGCCCGACTCGCGGGCCTTATATTGCCGGTCGCTGCAGTGCTTTGGTGGACGACCCGTGACTGGGCCGCTTGGCCACGGCTGTTAACAACGGGATTGGGCACC
>JAQGOK010000022.1 GCA_028293645.1 Chthoniobacter sp. | reverse complement strand
CCAGAATGAGCGTCCAGACGATGTTGAATCCCTGCGCAATGACGAAGGCTGCGGCGGGTCTCCCCTGCCCCTGACCCAGCAGTTCAGTAAGTCGGGTCTCCAGGCCGATACTGACAAACGCGAGCGCGAACCAGAACGTGCGCAAACCGGCGAGTAGCTTGTCCGTGCTTTTGACCAGCTCAGGGGAAAGGAGAAACGAAAAGACAAGTGACGCGGTCACGAACCCGAGCACGAACTTCGGAAAGCGCTCCCAGATGATGCGCACTGTCGGCTTCTCTCGCACCACTCCGTCTTGCTTCCGCATGGTCCACCAGATCGAGAGCACGAAAGCGGCGAGGCCGATGAGGACATTCTGTGAGAACTTCACGATGACCCCGGTCTTCATCGCGCGCTTGCTGATCGCCTCGCCCGCCGCGACCACCGAGCCGCTGGTGTCCAGCGTGCCGCCGAGCCACGCCCCACCAACCAGCTCCGGGATGTGCCACGCCTTCACGATCCATGGCATGACGATCATCATCGGCACAGCGACGATCAGGACGAGCGACGTCACATAAGAGAGTTTCTTTCGGTCGCCGTTGATGGCACCGCAGGCGGCAATCGCAGCGGAGACTCCACAGATCGAAACCGCCGTCGCCAGCATTGCGCCGAACTCGTCATCAACGCGCAACCGCTTGGCCAACCAGAACGCGAAATACCAAACGACAGTGACCACCAGGAGCGCCTGTGCGAGGCCAAGCCACCCCGCCTGGAGGATCTCTTTGAAAAGGATGCTCGCCCCAAGAATGACGAGCCCGATCTTGATGTAATACTCGGTCCGCACGGCCTCGCGCAGCCAGGCGGGCAACGCGACCAGATGGTTCAGCGTGAGACCAATCAGCAACGCGAAGATCACGTATTCGAGGCCGAGGCCTTTCACCGAAGTTTGCCCGGCGATCAGTTGTGCCAGGCAGGCCAGCAGAAACAGAATCGGGAAGCCGGCAACGAAGTGCCGCACCCGACCACTGGTCGCTGCAAATCCCAGCGTCCCGACGACGAGGAAGATTCCACCCATCAGGAGCACCTTCAGGAGATTGGCGCCGCTGAGGACCTTCGCGCCGAGCTCGGCACCATCCTTCCAGACGAAGGTGGGAAGCTCGGGACGCCAGCCGATGATCACCGCCACGAGCATGCCGCAGGCAAGGACGACGGCGATCCAGTCTTCGCTGAAACGCGGACGTGGTGGTGCTTCGATTGCAGATTCGTCGGGCATTCCGAACTGAACTAGGGAGCGCCGCGCGGGCCGTCAATCGGGCGCATCCTCGATGCGAGCGGTCAGCCGCGCTGGTCAACCAGACTCCGCTCGCCGGAAGCAGATACGCGCGTGGCGGCCGGCAGCGTAAGGCGGACGCATGTGCCGGCTCCGGGTTGGCTTTCCACTGCGACGGTTCCGCCGTGGGTTTCCACGATCGCGCGAACGAAGCTCAGGCCGAGACCCAGTCCCCGCTCCGATCGGCTGCGGTCGCCCCGGAACAGGCGCTCCCAAATGCGCGGCAGATCGCCTGGCGAAATGCCGATACCCGTATCTTCGACCTGAACCTCCACAACCTGGCCAGTCTGCTCCGCGGCCAACCGCACGGTGCCTCCGCGAGGTGTGTACTTGATGGCATTGTCGATCAAGTTGGCAAACGCGCGGAACAAGCCCGTCGAGTCGCCATTCACCCGGATCTCGTCCGGTATCTCGCGGATGATGGTGATGCCACGCTCCTGGGCGAACTCGTCGTAAGCGTCCGCGGCGTCCGCGATGAGCGCCGCGAGAGGCAACGAAGCGATCTCCAGCTTTGCGAGACCCGCTTCCGCTTCGGCGATGTCCATCAGCGTGTCGAGAATGGTGCTCACACGGTCCGCCTCCTCGACGCAATCGGCCAGCGCATCGACCGCTGCACGGTAGCCTGCACACCGCGGTTCCGGGGCAGCTTGATGATCCAGTTCAATGATCGCCTGGGCCTTGTGCCGCAAGCGGGTGAGCGGCGTGCGCAGGTCATGCGCGACGTTGTCGATCGAGTCGCGCATTCCGCAGACCAGCGCTTCGATGCGGCCGATCATCTTGTTGAAGATCTGGACGAGCGCATCGAGTTCATCGCCGGAACCGGCGGATGGCACTCGCGCATCCAGGCGGTTCGTTTCGACAATCTCGCGGGTGACGCGGGTGAGATGCTGGACCGGCCGAAGCATGCGCGATGTGACAAACGCGCCGCCGGCGAAGCTCGCCGGGACAAAGATCAGCAGGACCAGCAGCGAACTTCGCCGGTAATCCGCAAGTAATTCGATCAACTCCTCGTTCGACTTGCCGACCTGCAGGACGCCGCCGTCCGGCAAACGCTCCGACGCATACATGAGCTGAGTGCCATCTGCCGACGGGCGTGCCTTCCATGTCCTCGCACCTGGCTCAGGCAGCGGCTGATCTTCCAACTCTTCGGGCCGAAACTCCGCCCAATCTTCGGCATGCCGGAGAAAAACGGTCCGATTCTGCGCATCACCGACCCGCACAAAAAACGCCTGCTGGGCGCGGCCACGGCGCAAGGTCGCCAGATGCCGCACTCCGTCGAGCCCCGCACGGTTGTATTCGCTCACATACTGATTGGTGCGCGACTCGATCACGTAATGCTCGGTCGCTCGGGCGCGATTGCGCAGGAGGAAGTAAGTGAGGACGAGCAACACCAGTGCCGAACTCATGAACAGGAGCGAATGCCACAGCGTAAGACGCACACTGAGACGTCGAAACGCAGGCTTAAGACGCACGAAAAACATAGCCGATGCCGCGCAGGGTTTGGATGAGCTTCACCGCATGATCGCGGTCGAGACTATTGCGGAGCCGACAGACGAGCACATCGACCAGATTCGTCTGAGGGTTGAATGCATACTCCCACAGTCGCTCCATGAGGTAATACTTCGAGAGCGCCCGACCTTGATTGCGCATCAGTAACTCGAGCAGCGCAAACTCGCGGGGCGACAGTTCGATCCGCACCCCATCGCGGCGGACCGTGCGATTGACGAGGTCCAGGACTACGCCGGCGGCTTCCAGGTGCTCGTTCTCACCTGCGGGCCGGCTTCGCCGCAGCAGCGCCTCCACGCGGGCGAGCAGTTCCGCGAGATCGAACGGCTTGGACAGGTAATCGTCAGCGCCGCGCCGCAGGCAGGCCACCTTGTCGGCAGTCGAGCGCTTGGCGCTGAGGACGATCACCGGCGTGCTCACCTCCGCGGCACGCACCTCCTCGATCAGCGAGAGACCATCCCGGCCCGGCAGCATCAAGTCCACCACGGCCAAGTCGTAGGCCGCTGAGAGCGCGAGCTTCAACCCAGCCTCACCGTTTCCAGCGCAATCGACCTCGAAACCACTGCGCTGGAGGCCGTGCGTCACAAACGCGGCAATCTCCGGGTCGTCCTCAACAACAAGCACTTTCATCGGAGCCGACCATAGCATGCTCCCTTTGTCCCGAAGAGCCCGTGGGCTCAATCTTGCACAAATGTAATGCGCGAGAAGTTGCCGCTCGCGAACGTCCGGCCGAAGAAGCTCGCATGAGATTAAACCTCCGAACCACTTTGCTGATGTCTGCCATGCTTGTCGCCGCACCTTTCGCGCGAGCCAAAGATCAGCCGCTGACATTGGAGCAATGTCCGGTCCCGGTGCAGGACGTCATCCGGCAATATACGGCGCACGGAACACTCGAATCGGTGGCACTGGATGCGAAGAAGAAGTCGGGCGGGCCGGCGACCTACGAGGCGAAGTTCAACCTGAAGGATGGGAAACGGATTGAGGTGCATATTTCCGCCGAAGGCAAAGTCCTCGGCTTCGAGGACAAGAAATCGAAGAGCTAAGCGCGGCGAAGCATGATCTCTCATTTGCTGCTCCCGCCTCGCTTTCGCCGGGGAACGCCGCCCCACGCCTTCTCGGTCTTTGAGCTATTGGTCGCCCTGGCGATCCTTGTGGTGCTCGTGGCGATCGCCATCCCGGTTTACTCCTCCATCCGCCAACGTGCGCACAAGCAAGTGGCGCTCGATAAGATCAAGAAAGTCGGCAGCGCTCTGGTCACTTATGCGAGCCAGAATGGTGGAAATCTGCCGGCCGAAGACGCGGATGGGAATGACACCTGGGATAACATCGCGAAGCCCGGAGCGAAGGACGCGTGGTACAACGCTTTGCCTCGGCTGATCGGGCAGAAGGCGGCCGCGGATTATTCCAACACTCCCGGCGAATTCTACACGGACGAGAACATCCTGTTCCTTCCGGGGGCCAACTATCCCGACAAGAAGAAAGTCCTGGCTCCGCTCTTCGCCTTTGCGTTCAACACAAAGCTGGAGCGAACCGATCTCACTGGCGCAAGACAGCGCGCCCGGCTGGATCAGATTGCAGCCCCAGCGAAGACGGTGGCATTGCTCGAGCAGGGCCTGCTCAACGAAGACCGCACTTTGGAAGTGCAGAGCCGGAAGGATTACGACGGGAGCCCAAAAGGCAGCGCGAAGTCCTTCGTGGGGCGCTATGGCGGCCAGGGCGTGCTCTTCTTCTTCGATGGGCACGTGGAGCTGGTCCATGCAAAGGAGCTGCTCACGGAGACAGGGCAGTTTCCCTTCCCCCAGACGAACGTGATCTGGACCGCGAACCCTGAAGAAAACCCCAACAAAGACGCCGTGACCGCGTCTTTGAAAAAGAAGGCCGGTAAATGAAAACCTTGTCGCGTCGGCTGCTTCAGCTCGGACTTTTCGGAGCCATCGGCAGCAGCATCCTGCTCGCCGAAAGGGCAACCGAGCCCACGGTTTTCATCGGGATGTGCGATGCCTCCGCAGCGGCGGCTTTGGACGGCGAACGTTTCGTGGTGGCGGATGACGAAGATAACGTGTTGCGCGTCTATTCCCGCAAAGGTGGCGAGGCGCTCTTCGAGTTCGATCTTTCGGAGTTCCTGGGCAATGCCGGCAAAAAGAAGCCGAAGGAAGCGGACCTCGAAGCCGCTGCGCAGATCGGCATGCACACCTTTTGGATCACTTCCCACGGCCGCAACGCCAGGGGTAAGGACAAGCCGGAACGCCAGCGGCTCTTCGCCACGAGCGTTCGGACGAAGGGCGACCACGTCCAGATTTCGCCGGTTGGCATGCCCTACAGCTCGCTGCTCGACGCGCTGGAGAGTGATCCGCGTCTGGCAGGTTACAACCTGGAGGAAGCGGCTGGGCTCGCCCCGAAGGCGCCAGGCGGGCTGAACATCGAGGGGCTGGCCGCGACTCCCGAAGGACATCTGTTGATCGGCTTTCGCAGTCCGCTCCGGGAGGGAAAGGCGCTCCTCGTTCCACTCCTCAATCCGCTCGAGGTTGTGCAGGGTGCCCCAGCAAAGCTCGGCGCGCCGACGGAACTCGATCTGCAAGGATTGGGCATCCGCAGCATCGAACGTTGCGGCAAACGCTACATCGTCATCGCCGGTTCGACGGGCGAGAGTCAGGAGCCCTCGCGCGTGTTCGAGTGGGATGGCAGGTCCCAGCCCAGGCTCATCAAAGATGTGACGCTGAGCGGGCTCAACCCAGAGGGCGTCGCCTTTCACGCGAACGGAGGCGACGGCGAATACTTCGTCCTGAGCGACGACGGCACCCGCGCGGTCGAGGGGCAGGATTGCAAGGATCTCAAGGATCCCACTCTCAAACGCTTCCGTGGACGAGTCCTGACGTTTTAGGAACGGGTACGCGCGCGCGGCTCCCCATCGGTTTTTGGGGCGAGCGGATTGCGTTGCGGACAGATACGCCGGGCATAAGGTGCGGCCGCTTTCCGGGTTAAGCTTGCACCTCGTGTTCTCCCCTTTCCCAACTCTGCTCCGCAGTGCGGCTTGCGCGCCTCTGCTCGTCGTGATGGTCGCGCGTGCTTCCGCGGACGAAGCCGCGGCGCTGCGTCTACTGAAAACGCGGTGCTTTTCCTGTCACAACGAGGAGAAGAGCAAAGGCGGGCTCGTGATGACTTCGCGGGACGCACTCCTGAAGGGCGGTGAAAACGGCGCCGCTCTTGCCGTCGGGAATCCGGAGGAAAGCGCAATGATCGCGGCGCTTTCGCCCGGTGCCGATCCGCACATGCCGCCGAAGAAGCAGCTTTCGACCACGCAGATTGCGACGCTCAGCGCATGGGTAAAGGCCGGCGCTCCTTGGAATGCGTCAGCACTCGAGGACGCACCGCGACCGGTCAATCTCGCGCCGTTGCCTGCCGCGTATCGCCCGGTTCTGGCGGTCGCGCTATCGCCGGATGGAAAGAGCCTCGCCGCCGGGTGCGGGAGTGAGGTGGTCATCTACGAAGTCACGGAGAAGGGCTTGATCGAGCGAGCGCGGGCGGCTGCTCATCTCGATCCGGTGCAAAGCGTGACCTGGAGCCCGGACGGAGCCCGGCTCGCGACGGGAGCTTTCCGGCGCGTGCTCGTTTGGAATGCGCACGATCTGTCGCTCGAGCGCGAGCTCACCAGCGGCCTGACGGATCGGATCACCGCGGTGCGCTTCACGCCGGATGGGCATCGCTTGATCATCGCAGATGGACGGGTGGCTGAGCACGGCACCGTGCGGATCGCGGATGTCGCGATCGGCGGAGTGCAGACCTCCTGGCCGGCGCACGCCGACACGATCTTCGATCTGGCAGTGAGCGCGGATGGACAGCTTCTCGCGACGGCGGGCGGCGACCGTCTGGTGAAAATCTGGGAGTTGGCGAGCCAACGCGAAGTTGGCCGGATTGAAGGCCATTCGGCTCAGGTGTTCGGGCTCGCCTTCAACTCCGATGCGACGCAGCTCGTGACTGCCGGCGCGGATCAGCAGCTCAAGGCTTGGGACGTGCGGAAGGGCAATCAGATCATGCTGCTGGGCAAACACTCGGTCGGGATCAGCGCCGTCGCGTGGGCGCCCACGCCATCGGCGATCTTCGCGATTACCGACGCGGGTGGGTTGCTGCGATACACGAACTTCAAACCGCATACCGGCGCGGAAAGCTCGTCGGCGGCTGACGAACGCAAGATGGATGCAGCGGAGACCGCGCTCCATTGCGTCGCGGTGAGCGCGACCGGCGATCGCATCTTCGCCGGCTCCCACGATGGTCGGGTGCTCGGCTGGAACAAGGATGGGAAGCTTGTGACGAAGCTCGACGTGAACGCACCGAAGCCCGCCACCGCCGCAGCCCGATGAGAGCGATCTGTTGGAGTTTGCTGCTGGTTGGTTGCCTCACGTTGTCAGCTACGGCGCATGCTAAAGCTGCCGAGCCGGAGCGAATCGAGATCGCCGAGATTGCCTCGCTCATTGCCGAGCCTCCGCGGCTCGTGGTGCGGGTGGGTGAGCAGGCGCATCTCCTGATCACCGCAAAGCTAAAGGATGGTTTCGACACGGACGTGACGGATCAGGCGACACTCAGCCCCTCCGCCAGCGAAGCGTGGAAAGTTGAGGTGGCGGGCGGGGTCCGGGCGCTCAAGCCAGGCACCGAAACTCTCGTCGCGGAATTCGCCGGGCAACGCGTCGAGATCCCGATGGAGATCGTCGCTGCGCCTGCGGACGAGCCGCCGACTTTCCTCCGCGACGTGCTGCCGGTCTTGAGCAAAGCCGGCTGCAACGCTGGCGCGTGCCACGCAAAACCGGACGGCCAAAACGGGTTTCGCCTCAGCATCTTTTCCTACGATCCGAAATCCGATTATGACGAGATCGTGAAAGACGCGCGCGGACGCCGCGTCTTTCCGTCCGCGCCGGACGAGAGCCTGCTGCTGCTCAAATCGACGTTGGCGCTTCCGCACGAAGGCGGCGAGCGCTTCGACAAAGACTCGGATGCCTACCGCGCGCTGGTGCAATGGATCCGCACCGGCATGAGTTTTCGCGCTGAAAAGGAACCGGCGTTGGTCCGTCTCGAACTCTTCCCACGCGAGCGGCGCTACCGCCCGGAGAGCACGCAACGGCTGCTCGTCCACGCGCATTACGCGGACGGCTCGATGCGCGACGTCACCGCGCTCGCCAGCTTCGATTCGAACGACAAAGAGATCGCCAGCGTGAGCGAGGAGGGCGTGGTGCGGATCGGCAAGGTGAGCGGTCAGGCGGTGGTCGTCGGGCGGTTCATGGGAGTCGTTGGCGATTCGCAGATCACCGTTCCCGCCGAGCGGCTGCTTCCCCCCGAGCGCTACGCGGCGTTGCCGGTGCGGAACTTCATCGACGAACTGGCGTATGCACGTTTTGGACAGCTCGGGCTCTTCCCTTCCGAGGGCTGCACCGACCCCGAGTTTCTCCGGCGAGCGACGCTCGACACGCTCGGCATTCTTCCATCGCCGGAGGAAGCGCGCACCTTCCTCGATGACCCCGCGCCGGACAAGCGCGAGCGGCTCATCGAGCGGCTCCTGGCGCATCCCGCCTTCCCGGATTTCTGGGCCAACAAATGGGCCGATCTCCTGCGCCCGAATCCCGATCGCGTCGGCGTGAAAGGCGTTTATCTGCTCGATCAGTGGATCCGCGAAAGCTTCCGCGCCAACAAGCCGCACGATCAATTTGTGCGCGAGATCGTGCTCGCCGAAGGGAACACGCACCGCGTCGGACCAGCCGTGGTCTATCGCGACCGCCGGGAGCCGGCCGATCTCACGACCATGTTCTCGCAGCTCTTCCTCGGCGTGCGGCTCGATTGCGCAAAGTGCCACCATCATCCCAACGAGAAATGGGGTCAGGATGATTTCTACCGCATGGCCGCGTTCTTCGGCCCGGTGAAGCAAAAGGGCGCAGGCATTTCCCCGCCGATTTCCGGCGGAAACGAGACGTTCTTCTTTGCCACGGGCAAACCGGTGAAGCATCCGGTCACCGGGGAAACCATGGAGCCGAAGCCGCCGGACGGTCCGGAGTTGAAGCCCGCGGAGAATGCGGATCCGCGGCGTGCGCTCGCTGACTGGATGACGAACGAAACAAATCCGTTCTTTGCCCGCGCAATTGCGAACCGCGTCTGGGCAGCCTTCTTTGGCAAAGGAATCGTCGATCCCGTGGACGACTTTCGCCTTTCCAATCCCCCATCGAATCCCGCCTTGCTCGATGCTCTCGCGGCCGAAGTCGTGCGCGAGAAGTTCGACCTGAAAGCGATGATGCGGACGATCCTCCGCTCGCAGCTTTACCAGCTCAGCGGGACGCCGAATGAAACGAACCGCGCCGACACCCGCAACTTCTCCCGCTCCTATCGCCGTCGCCTTCCCGCGGAAGTCATGGCGGATGCAATCGCCGAGGTGACAGGCGTGCCCAACACCTACGAAGGAATGCCGCCGGGCTCCCGGGCGATGCAGGCGTGGACCTACAAGATCGATTCGCGAACCATGGACGCGTTTGGCAGGCCCAACTCCAGCAGCGACTGTCCGTGTGAACGGGACGTGAAGCCGAGCATCGTGCAATCGCTTCACCTTGCCAATTCCCGCTCGCTGCACAGCAAGCTGAAGAGCACCGAAACCTCGGCTCGCGTTCACCGCCTCGCCACGGGAGAGCTTCCGCCGGCCGAAGTCGTGACCGAGCTTTACCTCGCGTGTTATTCCCGCCGACCGACCGACGAAGAACTCACCCTGGCAACCGCGGCCTTTTCAACTCCCGGCGCGACCCGCCGCACCGCCACGGAAGACATCTTCTGGGCGCTTCTGAATTCCGCGGAGTTTGTGTTCAATCATTAGCCACACGCCTATGTCCCTCCACCGAAACTGCGCCGGCCACACGCGCCGCGACTTCATTCAACTCGGGCTGCACGGCGCGCTCGGCGTTGGGCTCTGCGACCTGCTGCGCATGCGTGCGCACGCTGAAACGACCTCTACGTTCAAACCGAGTGCTTCGGCCAAAAACGTCAATTGCATCATGATCTGGCTCGATGGCGGCCCGTCACATTACGAGACGTTCGATCCGAAGCCCGACGCGCCCGCGGAGATTCGCGGCTCGTTCAAAACGATCCCCACCGCCGTCCCTGGCGTCCATTTTTCAGAGCCGGTGCCGGAGCTGGCAAAGTGCTTCGACAAGTTCACGGTCGTCCGCTCGATCTGCCACAAAGATCCAAATCATGGCGGCGGCAATCACTACATGATGACTGGCGCGCCGACTCCCGTGCCGGTGAATTGCGGGGCGTCGGTGACGTTCCACCCGTCATTCGGTGCCATGGTTTCGCGCGAACGTGGAGTGCGCAGCGGACTGCCGGCGTTCATGGCGTCGCCGGATAACACGCGGTCCGGCGGGCCAAACTTCTTGGGCGGTCAGCACGCCGCGTTTGCGATTGGCGGCTATCCCAACTCGCCGAACTTCGAGGTCAGCGACGTCGTGCTGCCGAAGGAGATCGCGGAAGGCCGCGCTCAGGGACGGCGGGATCTCCGCACGGCGTTGGATCGCATGCAGCGTTTCAACGACAAGCTCGTGGAAGATCCCGCGGTGGTGTTCGACGAATTCTACCAGCAAGGCTTCGACCTCGTCTCTTCGCCGCGCGCGCAAGCTGCCTTCGACATCCATCGCGAAGACGCAAAGGTGCGCGATCGGTACGGCCGCAACGACATGGGGCAGCGGATGCTCCTCGCGCGCCGGTTGGTGGAAGTCGGCGTGTCGTGGGTAACGATCAACTGGGGCGGCTGGGATGATCACCGCGAACTCTTCAAGGCTTACAAAGGCGACAAGATGAAGAACCTCGACCAAGGCGTGTCCGCACTGCTCGCCGATCTCCACGATCGCGGGCTGCTGGCGAATACGCTCGTGCTGGTCCTCGGCGAGTTTGGCCGCACGCCAAAAGTGAACAAAGACGGAGGGCGCGACCATTGGCCGCACGCGATGTCGGTGCTGATGGCAGGCGCGGGCATTCCCGGCGGGCAGATTGTCGGCGCGACGGACGCGCAGGGTTATCACGCGTCGGAGAACATCTATCGCCCGGAGGATTTCGCGGCGTCCATTTACACCAAAATGGGGATCGATCCGCATCAGACGCTGCAGACCACGACCGGCCGCCCGGTGGCGCTGGTGAATGAAGGCCGACTGATCCGGGAGCTCTTTGTTTAAGAGTTCGCCGTCAAATCCGTTTAGGTCGTCCGGGTGGCGAAGCGCCTACCGTCGCTTGCTCGGCGCATTTGCGATCGCCCTTTCCGCCACCGCTTTCGCTGCGGAACCGGAGCTGAAACACCTCTTCCCCGCAGCCGGACAGCAAGGCACGCATGTCGCCGTTTCAATCGAGGGGAAAGCCGAGCCGTGGCCCGTCGCCGTCTGGTGCGATGCGCCGGGAATCACCTTTCGGCCGACACCGGTCACGGGCGTATTCGACGTCGAGATCGCGCCCGATGCCACGCCGGGAGCACACCTCGTGCGGCTCTGGAACGCGGAAGGGGCATCGGCGCCGTGCGCGTTCATCGTCTCGCGCGAGCCGGAACTGCGGTCGATTGAGCCGAACGATGAAGTCAGCTCGGCGCAACCGATCGGCACGATGCCGGCAACGTTCAGCGGTCGATTGGATAAGGTGGGCGACGTTGATTGTTTCGCCGTCACCCTGAAACAAGGGCAGTCGGTCGTAGCTTGGCTGGAGTCTTACGTGCTCGGCTCGACGTGCGACGCGTTGTTGCAGATCGCCAATGCCGAGGGACGCGTGCTCGCTTTCAATCACGACGGGCGCAACCTCGATCCGCTCCTCGCATGGCAGGCGCCGCAGGATGGGACGTTCATCATTCAACTGATGGGCTTTGCGCATCCGCCGACTTCCTCTGTGCAACTGGCGGGCGGAAAGGGCTGCATCTACCGACTCCACGTCAGCACTGGCCCGGTGGTGCGCTTCACGCAGCCGCTCGCGATTCAGGCGGGCGCGAAAAGCACGTTGCGGCTCGCCGGATGGAGCCTTGGTGAAACCGAGATCGCGATTGATGCCACGCACCTTTCCGCCGAGAGCACGCTTCCCGAACTCCCTCTGGCCAGCAGCAGATCGCTTCAGCCGATCCCGATCAGCGCGGTTTCGGAGAAGGTGGAACCCGAAGGCGATGCCAACGTCGTTCACCCAATCGAAGTGCCATCGGCCGTCACCGGCCGCATCGGGGTCGCCGGCGAGGAAGACCGCTACACCATCACCGCAACCAAAGGCCGGTCCTACGAGCTGAAGCTCACTGCTGCCCGCGTCGGTTCGTCGCTCGATGCTTGGCTGAAGATCCAATCGCTGGACGGAAAGGAGATCGCAAAAAACGATGATGCCGCCGGCTCGCGTGATCCGCTGCTGATCTGGAGCGCGCCCTCGGACGGGCCCTTCACCATCGCGATCGGCGATGTGACTCACTGCGGCGGACCCGACTTTGTTTATCGCCTGCAGGTCACCGAGGCAGCGCCGGCCGTGAGCGGGCTCACGACGAGCCACTCCGTGACCGTGCAGCCCGGCAAGCCTGCTGAGCTGAAGGCCGTCGTAAAGCGCACCAATGGCTTCAAAGCGAAGCTCCAGCTGGCCGCGAAGAAGCTTCCAGCCGGCGTCTCCGCGGCCGCCGTGGACGTGCCGGAAAAAGACGGCGAGGTCGTGCTCAAGCTCACCGCCGAATCGGCGGCTGCGCCTGCTGGCCAGCCTTTCGCGCTGGTGCTCACCGAGACGGAAAGCGGCCGTGAGCATCCCGTCCGCTACTCGCTCGTGGCGACTTCGGAGGACAATGGCGTGCCGCAGGGTTACTCCGAGTTGGCGGTCGAAGCCACCGATCAGCTCTGGCTTACCGTCTCCGCCGAAGCAGCGAAGTAGCCTGCGCGCCTCGCGCGAAGCGGCAGCGGCTACTCAAGCCGAAGCATCCGCCAAATCTCTCGCAGCGGCAGCCATCGCCACGGAATCGCGACCGTTCCGCTCGGTGATCTTGCGGGCGTGCGAACGGTCGCTGAGCCACGCGAGCTGATCGTCGAAGAGCGTGCGCAGGAGTTCGCAATAGCGGCGCTGCTTGTCGTCGCCGAGACCCTGGTGCAGTTCGATCTGCTGGAACACATCGAACTCCTTGTGCCGTCCGCGCGCCGCTCGATCGCGACCTCCGTAGGTCTTCAACACGTCGAGCCTTGCGCCGGGAAACAGTTCCATCAGGGCTCGCGTCTGCTCCTCATTCACCGCGGCGCGAATCCGGGCACGCGTCGGAACCCATTCTTCCAAAGTCAGATCGCCGCGCTCGAAAAGAAGTCGAAACTCCTGTCGATCCAGCCGCCCGGTCTGGGAGAAACTGTGATGGAAGTTCACGAGCGGACCGCTGGCGTGCCGCACCGTGCATTGCACCTGTTCCTCAAGGCCGGAACCGGGCCGCAGCACGCGTTGCGCAGCGACCACTTCGCCCGGCCCGAGCCAGCCCGCGAAGAGGTCGAAGAAATGCACGCCGTGTTCGATGAAAATCCCGCCGCTCTTCGAGCGATCCCAAAACCAATGTTCCGCGCTCAGACCTTCGTCGGCGGCATAGTTCTCGAAGAAACCGTGCAGGCATTCACCGAGAATTCGCGAGTCCACCAACGCCTTCACCGCATCAAAGAGCGGATTGTAACGCTGCATGAGATTCGCGATGCAAAGCCGGTCGCCCGCTTGCGCCAGCGCCACCAACTCGTCCGCCTCCGCGACGGTCATTGCGAGCGGCTTTTCGCAAATGACGTGCTTGCCCGCGAGCAGCGCCGCGCGGGTCTGCGCGTAGTGCAAAAAGGGCGGCGTCGCGATGTAAACGAGATCGATGTCGGGTCGCGCGAGCAGCGTATCCACTTCGACCAAATCGACGGCACCAAAGCGTTGCGCCATTGCGCGAGCGGCCACCGCGTTCGTGCCGGCAATGCCGACAAGTTGCGCCCGTGGGCTTTGGAGGAACTGTTGAAGTGCAAAGAGACCGAACCCTCCCGCGCCGATCGCGCCGATGCCGAGCGTGCTCATCGAAACAGCACGCTCCGCGTGCGGCTGAGGGCCGTGGCCACTGCGCGAAGAGAGGTGGGGCGGAGGAAGGGATATTTCATGAGGAGCGAGCGAAACGTGCGCTGAGTGGAGCGGCACCGTATCGGACTCCAGCCGGGACCCAAGCAGTTCATCGCCGACGGATTGGGGCGCGAACGCGGCTCCGCACGCTTGCGACGCCCATTGCGGTCTGTAGCCTCGCTCGCCATGAGAGCTGCGGTCGGAGACAACCGGCGGGGATGGGCCGAGCCAGCCGGGTCAGATTGCAACGGGTTGGCCTGGTCAGGAATCCGGCGCAGCCGCCCTTTACACGGCGTCCGGGAGAATCCTCACCAGCGTCTTCGCCGAGAGTCCCAATCGATCCGCTTCCGGTGCCACGAGACCGGCGCGATCTGTGAAGCATACAAGCTGCACGAAGCCGTCACCGCCTCGGTCTGCGTCTCACGTGAAGATGGCCTCTCGCCATTTGTGATCCTCCCGCCGTGCGGCATCTGCTGCGACCGACTCGCCTTCTGGGGCGGGGACGTGGAAGTGGCGATCCCGCAATCCTTCCTGTGACGCCCGAATCGAAGTGAACAAACCCGATGCATTCACCGAAAGCATCGCCGAAGTGTCCGTCGCCCACGCTTCGGTCGCTGCGGAGATTCACGCCGTGTCTCAGGCGGCATACACCCTCGAAGCGAAACAGATTGGCTGCGCTGATTTTCCGCCGCTCCGCGAATCGCTCGCACAACTGCAGCAGTCCCCGGATCGTTTCCTCGGGTTCCAGCAGTCTGGCAGGATCGTCGCACTGTTATCCTTCGCATGCAGCGCGGACGCCCTGGCAATCACGCGCCTCGTGGTCGATCCCGCATTCCAGCGGCAGGGCATCGCCACGGCGTTGCTCGCTGATCCCGAACGGCGGTTCCCCCTTGCCAGTCGCTGGACGGTATCCACCGCTGCGAGAAATCAGCCCGCGGTTCAGCTCGATCAGCGACTTGGTTTCACCACGGCGCATGCCACCACCTCAGCAGAAGGGATCCGCCTCCTGCATCTGACAAAGGCTCGGATCTGGAACGTTGGGAAAAAAACGTCCTGACCTGTCCTAAACGGGTTGGGCCGTTCGTCGTCTGAATGGAACAGCGCAAATCAAACCGACCATTCACCGAAACAAAATGAGCACGACGAACTCCACTTCCGAATACCTCCTGCTCTTCCGCGGCAGCGATTGGGATCGCTCCCTCTCTCCCGCTGAACTGCAAACAACGATGTCCGGCTTCATGGCATGGTTCGAACGCCTGAGCGCGAACGGCACGCTCAAGAGCGGGCAACCACTGATGGACGAGGCGCGCATCGTATCCGGCAGAAATGGCCGGGTGGTCGCGGATGGACCGTTTGCAGAATCGAAGGAAGCGATCGGCGGATACTTCCTCATCAAAGCGGATAGCGTCGAAGACGCGGTCGCAATCGCACAGGGGTGCCCACTTCTTGAGCATGGTCTGGTAGTGGAAGTTCGCGCGATTGCCGCGGATTGCCCGACCTTGCAGCGCGCTCGGCAAACAATGGCAAACGAAGTCGCGACGGCTGGCGTCTAGAGCTCAATCCCCAACCCACCTAACCTATGCCTCAATACATCGACGGATTCGTCATCCCGCTCCCGAAAGACAAGATCAGTGAATACCGCCAGATCGCGGAAGAAGCCTGCAGTGTCTGGATGGAACATGGCGCACTCGATTACCGCGAGTGCATCGCTGAAGACACGGAGGCCAAAGGAACGGTCTCCTTCCCTCAACTCGCGGGCGCCAAACCGGACGAGACCGTGGTCTTTGCCTGGATTGTTTATGAGTCTCGGGAGCACCGCGACGCAGTGAACGCGAAGGTGATGGCTGATCCGCGTATGCAGAAGATGATGGCTGAGGGACCGGGACCGTTTGAATGCCATCGCATGGCCTGCGGCGGCTTCACCACGATCGTGGAACCCGCGCAAGCCAGGAGCCTCGCAGCGTCTCGCTAGAGCGTGTCATGAACTTCGAGACGGGAGCGCCGAAGGCGTGCGAATGCTTCAGCCCAGGGTTGCAAGGGACTAGCTACCCTGGAACACCGTGGCGAAAAGCGCTCAACCCTGCAGGGGTTGCATCTCTGGACGGGGATCGTTCGATTCAACCCCTGTGGGGTTGGCGCCCTTCGGGGAGAGAACCCAGGGTAAGCGCTCCTCCGTCGCGCGAACCCTGGGCTGGTTGATGCAACGCCTTCGGCGTTGGCGCCCAAGAGTGCATGACACGCTCTAACTACTCTCCTCGAT
>JAQGOK010000206.1 GCA_028293645.1 Chthoniobacter sp. | reverse complement strand
GTAGCTGAGCGCGACAAGGAACGTGCCGAGGAACATCAGCAACGGCACCATGCGCAGCTTTTCCAACGGCAAGCCGAGCACTGCCATAAAGAACGTGAGCACCACCCATTCGATGCTGCTCAAATACGCAGCGAGCTCGCTCTGCGGCGTCGGATAGATCGATTGAAAGAGCCCCTGACCGAAGACGCCGTGGTAGATGATCGGCTTGTTGAAAAGCCAGGTGAAGCGCGGCGCGCCGTAGATTTGGCCCTTCCACTTCGCCGTGCCGGTCGGCCCGAAAAAGATCAGGTGTTTGAAGCGCAGCATCGATTCCGCTTCCCCGTAGCCCTCCTGTTGTTTGCGAAAGGCGCGCAACGTAAACCGCCGATAGTGCCAGACGATCGCGCTCGGGCTGAAAGCGATCACGCCTCCATTCGTCTGCAGCCGCCAGCAAAAATCCACATCGTCGCCGGCCTTCATGTATTCCGCATCGAAGCCGTTCACGCTCTCAAAAGCCGCGCGATGAAACGCCATGTTGCAGCCGGGGATGTGCTCCGCCACCACGTCGCTGAGCAGCACGTGACTCGGTCCGCCGGGCGCGGCAGCCACTGAAGCCTGGACCCAATTCGCCGCCGGCGGAGCGACATTTGGACCGCCGACGCCTACGTAATCGCCGCTGAGCAGCGTACCGACGAGGTAGTAAAGCCAGTCGGAGTCAGCCATGCAGTCGCTGTCCGTGTAAGCGAAAATCTCTCCCGTCGCCGCTGCGGCCCCTGCGTTGCGTGCATAACTCAGGCCCATGTTTTCCTGCAGCAGATTGACGAAACCCGGGAGGCGTTCGCCCGTTCTTGCCGCACGTTCCTTTCGCGAGCGTTCGTATTCCGCCACCAAAGCCTGCGTGTGATCCTTCGAACCGTCGTCGACGAGGATGATCTCGAACTCCGGATAGCTGACCTGATCCAGTGACTCGAGGCAGTGCTGCAAGGTCTGCGCGCCGTTGTAAGAGCAAACGATGACGCTGACTTTCGGATAACGCGCGAGCTTCACGTGCTCCGTCGCGGAGCCGGGATAGGCGAGGTATCCTTTGAGCGCGTGGAAGGCTTTTTTCGGCTGGCGATCACGGGTGACGAGGCCGAACGCCCAATCGGTGATGTCGTGCCCGCCAGTGAACCACTCATCGGTCCAGGCGAAGAAGATCGTCCCGGCGGCGCCGCCGCGGACCACGCTCTCAAGATGCCAGCTCAGCACATCGACCTGTTCGTCTTCACTTTTGCGGATCGTATCGAGCCCGAACTCGCCGAAGATCAGCGGCTTGTCTTCCGCGAGGTTTTGCAACCGGGCGAGATACTTTTCGAAGTCACGCTGGCGCTCCAGATAGACGTTGAACGAGCAGAAATCGACGTTCGTCGGCAGCAAATACTCCGTCGGCGGATAGCTCGCGTAGCTGTAGAGCGGCCGCGGATCGACCGCACGCGCCGCAGCGATCAACTGTTCGACAAATTCCAGCACCCGCCGCGGCCCGAGCCAACGCACCATCGTCGTCGGGATTTCGTTGCCGACGAGATAACCGAAGATCGCATCATGGCCGCGGTTCTTCGCCACGCCTTTGCGGATCGTGTCGATGACTTGCCGGCGAATCTGCCGGTTGTTCAGAAACTCGATGTGCTCCGCCCAAGGAATCGAAATGAGCACGCGCAGGCCAAACTCTCGCGCGACATCGAGAAACCAGCCGGGCGGGATGTGATAGACCCGCAGCAGATTGATCCCGAGTTCCTGCATCAGCGCAAAATCGGCGCGCGCCTTCTCCGGATTGCCCACGAAGTCCCCTGCTTCGTCCGGTGCGAAGGGACCGTAGGTGACGCCTTTGATGAACCACTTGCGGTCCCCATCGAAGAAGAACTTCGCCCGCACGCGGATCGGTGGGAGCGCGGCGGTCGAGGGCGCGAGCGTGGCGGGCATGAAGGGCGACGTTTCTAAGGCTGTGCCGGAGCGTGCGCAAGCATCGCCCCTTCGACTACTCCGGCGGCGTGATCGCGTCGCGCAGCTTCATCATGCCCCGGCGAATGCGTGCCTTGATCGTGCCCAGAGGTTCCCGCAGCTGTTCCGCGATTTCCGTCTGGGTGAGACCGCGGAAAAACGCCAGCTCGATGGCTTCGCGCTGATCCTTGCTCAGCTTCGCGATCGCTTCCCGGATCATCTGCGCACGCTCAATGCCTTGCACCGCGTCCAGCGAGTCACGCGCATCGAAGTGTTCGAAGCTCTCCGCCTCTTTCTCCAGATCATCCTGCAAGCGGTTCCGCCGCTGTGTGCTACGCAGGCGATCGATCGCTTTGTGCCTGGTGAGGGTCACCGCCCAAGTCAGCGGTTTGCCCCGCGCGGGGTCGTAAAGCGGCGCCTTTTCCCAGATCTGAATGAAGACATCCTGCAGGACGTCTTCGGCCGCTTCCTGGTTGTTCAAGACGCGGTAGGCAGCGGAAAAGAGCACGCCCGAGAAGCGGTCGTAAAGCTGCTCAAAGCTGCGTCTATCACCCTGCGCGACCGAACGTAGAAGTTCGATCTCGGCTTCGAGCTGAAAAGCGGGATCCGGGTCCGGACTCACGCGGGCAGCTAAGTCGCTGCCCTCGCGCTTGGCCAAGCGAAATCGAGCCCAGAGAAAAAGCAGGTCGATCACCGGCGCAACACGCGCACCCGGTGATTTTCGCTGTCGCCGATGTAGAGCGCGCGGTCTTTTGGATCAACGAAAACGCCGTGCGGACGCGCCAGCCGGCACGCCAGAGGATCGCCGTCTGGACCATCGGCCTTCGCACCGGTGCCGACGATCAACTCCAG
>JAQGOK010000201.1 GCA_028293645.1 Chthoniobacter sp. | reverse complement strand
CGTGGACGAATGTCGCACGGCTGATCCTCAACCTTCACGAAACCATCACGCGGTTCTGATCATGCACGCTCCCGATTCCCAGCAAATCACCGCCGAACAGCTCAGCCGCCGCGCCTTCCTTGGCCGTTCATCGCGCGGGCTTGGCGCGCTGGCGCTCGGCTCGTTGATCAATCCCGCGATGCTCGCGGCGAGTCAGGCGGCGCAGGCCGGGAAGTGGCGCGGGATCATTGATCCGCTGCCGTTTCCGCCGAGGGCGAAACGGGTCATCTGGCTGACGATGGCCGGCGGTCCCTCGCATCTGGAGACGTTCGACTTCAAGCCGAAGCTGAAGGAGATGCACGGCCAGCCGATGCCGCCGTCGATCACGGCGGGCAAACAGATCGCGCAGCTGCAGGGTCAGCCGTTGAACTGCTTCGGCCCGCAGCATGAGTTCAACCGGTTCGGAAAATCAGGCGCGGAAATCTGCGAGCTGTTCCCGCAGATCGGCTCGATCGCCGACGACATCGCGATCGTTCGCTCGATGACGACGGAGGCGATCAATCACGACCCGGCGCATTGTTTTATGAACACCGGCACGATCATCTCGGGCCGTCCGGCGATGGGCGCGTGGGTGAGCTACGGCCTCGGGAGTGAAGCGGAGGATTTGCCGGGGTTCGTGGTGCTGACGAGCTCAGGCAAGGGCGGGCAGAACCAACCGATCGCGGCGCGTCAGTGGCACTCGGGATTTCTGCCGAGCCGCTTCCAGGGAGTGCATCTGCGCGGCAAAGGCGACCCGGTGCTTTATCTCTCGAATCCCGCGGGCGTGAATCGCGCATTGCAGGGCGACGTGGTGGACGCGGTGAACCGCATCAACCAGCGAACGAACGAGTTGATCGATGATCCGGAGATCGCGACGCGGATTGCGCAGTACGAGATGGCCTTCAAGATGCAGGCGAGCGTTCCGGAGCTGACCGATGTCGCCAATGAACCGCAGAGCGTCCTCGACCTCTACGGCTGCAAACCGGGCGACGGCTCCTTCGGCTCAAACTGCCTGCTCGCGCGGCGGCTCGCTGAGCGCGGAGTGCGCTTCATCCAGCTCTACCACAAGGATTGGGACCATCACGGCGGGCTGAAGGAAGGCATTCAGCTCAAAGCGGCGGAGGTCGATCGTGCGAGTGCGGCGCTCGTCCAGGATTTGAAAGCGCGCGGAATGCTGGACGACACACTCGTCGTTTGGGGTGGCGAATTTGGACGGACGCCGATGTCCCAAGGCGGCAGCGGACGCGATCATCACATCGCGGGGTTTTCGATGTGGATGGCGGGCGGCGGCATCAAGGGTGGCATCACGCACGGCGCCACGGACGAGTTTGGTTACGCGGCTGTGGAGGACGTCGTCCAGGTGCACGATCTGCACGCGACGATGCTGCAACTGCTCGGCATTGAACACACGCGCCTGACCTACCGGTTCCAGGGTCGGGACTTCCGGCTCACCGACGTGAAAGGCAAAGCCGTGCAGAAGTTGCTGGCGTAACCCGCTCGCCGGCTCCGCGCACGTCCTGCGAAACGCAACAGGCGGCGAAGCTGTTGCTTCGCCGCCTGCGCGTGTCCGTGTTTCCCTGGCCTCTCCCTCAGAGGCAATGCGTTCTTACGGTGCGGCTAGACCGCTTTCTCGCCGGTCTCCTCGGTGCGAATTCGCACCGCTTCTTCCACAGGCGAGATGAAGACTTTGCCGTCTCCGATCTTGCCGGTCTTTGCCGCTTTGATGATGGCCGCCACGGCGCTCTCGGTGAGCGCGTCGCCGAGCACCACCTCGATCTTGATCTTGGGCAGGAAGTCCACGGTGTACTCGCTGCCGCGATAGATTTCGGTGTGCCCTTTTTGGCGCCCGAAACCTTTCACTTCGCTCACCGTCATGCCGTCCACGCCGATGTCGGCGAGGGCTTCTTTCACTTCCTCCAGCTTGAAGGGTTTGATGATCGCTTCGATTTTCTTCATTGGGTTTTAAGGTGCCCGGTTTCGCTGCCGCTGCGCAGCCAAACCGGAGCTGATCTCTTGGTCTCGAATGCCTTTGCCTTAAAGGATGTAACCTTCTTCGCCGTGTTCGTTGACGTCCAGGCCGGCCGTCTCGACTTCGATGGTGGGGCGCAAACCGATCACAGCTTTGACGATGTAGGCGATGATCGCCGTTGCCACCACGCTCCAGACGATGGTGATGCCGATCGCTTTGATCTGCTCCATGAGCAAACCGTCTTTGAGCGGTCCGACGACCGAGTTCACCTCGGGCTTCGCGAGAAGGCCGGTCATCAACGCGCCGAGCGTTCCACCCACGCCGTGAATGCCGAAGGTATCGAGCGCATCATCGTAGCCGATCAGGTTCTTCAAGAAGACCACGGCAAAATAGGGGATGACGCCCGCAGCGAGGCCGATTGTCATGGCGCCAGAAGCGTTCACGAAGCCTGCGGCCGGGGTTACGACCACCAAGCCGGCGACGACGCCTGAACAGAAGCCGAGGACGGAAGGGCGCCCTTTGTGAATCCATTCCACCATTCCCCAGACGAATGCGGCGGTGCCGGCGGCGAGGGTTGTCGTGGTGAAGGCGTTGGATGCGATCGCGTCTGCGCCGAGCGCTGAACCTGCGTTGAAGCCGTACCAGCCGACCCAGAGCATCCCGGTGCCGACCATACAAAGCACCATCGAGTGCGGTGCCATCTTCTCTTTCCCGAAACCGGTGCGCTTGCCGAGGATCAGACAGAGCACGAGGGCGGACCAGCCGGAGGTCATGTGGACGACAGTGCCGCCGGCGAAGTCGATCGCCTTGATCGCCGCGCCGGGATTCAAAGGTCCGCACATGAGACCGACCGTGGACCACACCATGTGGGCGAACGGGAAATAGACCGCCAGCATCCAGAGGGCGATGAAGACAAGGATCGCGGAGAACTTCATGCGCTCGGCGATCGCACCGACGATCAGCGCCGGGGTGATGATCGCGAACGAGAGCTGGAACATTGCCCACATGCTGTCGGAGATCCACCAGTAGCCCGCTCCCGATTTGGCGGGATCGATGTCCTTGAAGAACGCGTTACTCAGGTCGCCGATGTAAGGGCTTTTCGCGCCCGCACCGAAGCTCAGGCTGTAACCGCAGAGCCACCAGAGGATCGTCACCATGCCGGCAATGCCGAGACATTGCGCCAGCACCGACAGGACGTTTTTGCGCCGGACGAGGCCGCCGTAGAAGAGCGCCAAACCGGGCAGCGTCATGAAGATCACCAAGGCCGTGCTGGTCATCTGCCAGGCATTGTGACCTGGGCCAGGGCCCGCGATCTTCGAGGTCCAGGTCGTGTCACCGTCTTTGCCGGCCTGGGCGTTCTTGATGTAAGCCTCGAGGTCCATCACGCGCTGTTCCATGGTCGCAGCCGCAGGTTCAGCGGCAGCGTCGGCGGGCGCAGCAGCCGCGTCGGCCGGAGCAGCCGGTGTATCCGCGGTTGCCGTTGCTGGAGTTTCAGGTGCAGCGGGTGCGTCCTGGGCGTGGAGCGCTCCGAGCGTGGTCCACGACAGCAAGGCTGCCGCGGCCAGCAAGGAGAGTTTTTGGGTGACTTTCATTCTGCGTTGGTTGGTTTTTTCTTTTGTTTGGTGGTTTAAACCGGCGCCGCAGCGACCCAGGAGACCCCGCTCGTGAGCGAGGAAAAGCTTGGGTGAAACGGTCGGAGCTTGGCGGAGCGTCGCCTTAGCAAAGCAAATGCCAGCCGCTCAAGAGGCTCCGTTTACTCTGTACAACCGCGAATTCCTGACCGGATCTATCGGCGCGAACTGCGTAAAAAACGCCACCGGCGGAGGCATTGCGCAAAATCAACCACGGCACCGGTTTGTGCGCTCCGGGCTGTCATACGGCTGCGCTAAACCCGGTCCACGATTGGTTCCTGCGCTCCAAAGCAACTCTGCTCCGCGCGAACCAACCTTCCACTATGCGAAAAACACTCTGTTCTCTTGCCGCAGTCATTCTCTGCGCCGCTGGCGCTCAACCAGCTGAGGCTCAAACCGAAGTCTCCGTGGACTTCTTCTACGAACAACTCGCTCCGCAGGGCGAATGGCTCGAAACCCCGGATTACGGATACGTCTTCCAACCGCGCGATGTGGCGGAAGACTGGCGGCCCTATAACGATGGAAGCTGGGCCTACACGGACGCCGGCTGGACCTGGGTGTCCGAGGAACCACACGGCTGGGCGACTTATCACTATGGACGCTGGGTCGATATCGAGAGCACCGGCTGGGTCTGGGTGCCGGACACCGAATGGGGTCCTGCCTGGGTCTCCTGGCGGCGTGGACCGAAACATGTCGGCTGGGCGCCGCTGCCGCCTGAAGCGCGGTTCCAACGGACCGTCGGCATCAGCAAGTGGGCGGACTCGTATTACGACATCGGCCCGAGCAACTACACCTTCGTCGAGACGCGTAATCTCGGTGCGCCGCGGCTGCGAACCGTCGTGGTCGAGCCCCGGCAGAACGTCACCATCATCGCGCAGACCACCAACATCACGAACATCACCTACGTAAACGATTACGTGCGAAATGATGGACCCGATTACGACGTCGTCATTCGGGAAAGCGCGCAGCCGATCCGGCGATTGAAGCTGGATCGCCGCATGGATTTCGAGGGCGGCGACGTCCGGACGGTGCGGGCCGAAACCTTGCGCACGCGGATCGATGGTGAATCGCTACGCGTCACGGCACCGAGGTTCAGGCCAGCGACTGCATTACTCGCTCCCAAGACGGTTTCGCGGCGGCTGGAGCGGGCGGAGGTCAACCGCGGCTGGAGGAACGCCGGCCCCGAGCCGGAAATCCAGAAGCTCCGGGCGAAAATCAAGAGCGAGGCACCAGCGCCAGCCAGCCTGCCGCCACAGCCGAAGTTCGAACGGGCGGTCGCCACCAACGCCGCCCCCGCGGATGCCGCTCCGGCAGCAACCGCCGCGGGCACGACGCGGATGTCTCCCGGCGCCGCTGCGACCACTCCACCAGCCGACCCAGCGGCGGCTGCTGCGACGGCGCAAACCGCGCCTGCGGCCGCGAGCTCCGCAACGCCTGCTCCACGCCGGGTAGGCAAAAAAGCGCCCGCGACTCCCGCGCCTTCGACGGCTTCCACCGACGCCGCAGCACCAGCAGAGGCTCCGGCTCCAGGAAAACCCAAAGCAGGCGAGCGTACCAAGCGAGCGGCTGCCGGAGCGAAAGCGGGCGAAACGATGCCCGACGCCCCAACTGCCTCGACGGCTCCCGAGCCCGGCACTGGCGCTCCTGCTGCGACGAGCCCGGCGGATCCGGCCGCTGCCGCCGCAGAGACCTCGAAGCCGGCGCGGACCGGCGCTCGGAACAGGTCGGCGGATCGCCCAGCAGCAACGCCCGACCCCGCGGCCGCCGCGAAGAGCAGAGCAGCGCGTGAGCCGGCGGAAGCTTCCGCAGCCGTGGGGGATTCGCCGACTGCAGAGGCTACTCCTGGTCGGACTCCACCGAATGTGAGGAACCGGCGTGGCGCACGCGATGCAGCTCCCGAGGGGAACGCTCCCGGCGCCGAAACACCGGCTGCGCCCGCACGACCAGCGCGCCGCCCGGACCGTCCCGATGCACCGGCTTCCGCTTCGCCCTCCGGAGCGAATGCTGAACCGGCCACCGCACCTGCAAGCCGCCGCGAGCGGCCTCAGGCTGCTCCGACGAGCGCCGCTCCCGAGGCAGCCTCACGACCAGATCGCCCTGAACCGGGCGGTCGCCGTGAAGCTAAACCAGCCGCCGAAGGCGCCACCCCTCGGGAGGAGAATGCCGGCGAGCGCAAAGCCGGTCGCGGAGCCCCCGAAGCTGCGCCGCGGCCGTCTCGTTCGGCTCCTCCCGCAGCGCCTGCTGACCCCGGCGCCCCGAAAGCCGCTGGCGGCAAAAAAGATAAAAACCCCGGCGACGCGCCGGAGTAAAACGGCTCGTTGGACATCTACAGCGGCGCGGGAGACCTCTCCCGCGCCGCTTCTGTTTTGTCGGGAATGCAGCACCTCGCGACCGACTCCCGCATCTACTCAGTGCCAAACCCGTGGACAGTGTGAACTACTTCGCCGCGCAGTTCCTGCCCGTCCGACGCCTTCAAATCGTATGTGATGGCCATCTGCATCGCAGGCCGCAACCCGGGAATCTCCAGGAAAACGCTGCGATCGTCTGTGCCGATGGTGACTGACTTCACAGGCACCGGGTCGTGTTTCTTCTCCCCGGCCTGTGCTTTCGTAAATTCCGCACGTCCGTCCTTTCCGACATCACCCGGCTTTTCTCCGGCTTCCTCGGTGGAAAGCTCCGGGGACCCGTACGCGGCCGACCAGACGTAGCGCCACTTTTCGATGTTCCAATTCTGAGGGTCGCGCGCGGTCTGCGTGTCGAGGCTGCAAGCAAACCGCAGCGCAATCCCATCCTTTCGCGCGTTCAACTCGACCGGCATCCGCGGCACAGCGCCGGTGTAACGCACCCGCTGGAAGCAGCCGTTTTTTAAGCCGTTGGTCTGCCAGCCGCGCAGCCCCATCACGTAAAGCTGGCCGTCTTTCGGATTGAAGCGCCCCCGCATGATCCCGCTCTGAAACTGCAGCGGAAACTTGGTCACTCCGCCCTGCATCAAAGCGGTGCCGGCAACATCCACCTCCTCCTTTAGCACGCCGTAAAGCGCCGATTGCCCGTAGCTGAGGTGTAGCATGTGACCACCCCAGGGTCCCCAGCGATCGCCTTCCGGCACCCACACCTGGCCACCACCGGAGTTGTCGATCCGCTTCGGCAACCAGCAGAGCGGGCGGTCGTAATCGGTCGGCGGCACCGGGCGATGCGCGAGATCGACCACGCCATAAAAGCCGCCCGGTTTGATCCAGTTGATTCTGCAAGCTGGGGTCCACGTGCCTTCATTGTCGCCACTGGTCAGCTCGCCGCGTGGACCAACGCCGATGCCGTTCGGTGCGCGGAAACCGGTCGCGATCACATCGAGCTTCGCCCCATCCGGCGACACCCGCATGAGCGTGCCGTGATGCGCCATGACTTCGTCGAAGCCGCGGCCGCCATTCTTCACCGGGCCGGCTTTGGCGAAGTAGAAGTTGCCGGCCGGATCGGTCTGCAAGTCGAAGACGAACTCGTGGAAGTTCTTCGTAACCTTCAGGTCGAAATTGAACGCCTCATAGAGGTCCGCTTCGCCATCCGCATTGAGATCCTTCAACCGCCAGATGCCATCGCGACAGGTCACGTAAACTTCGCCTTTGACGATCTTCAGCCCCAGCGGGTGATAGAGACCAGTGGCGAAGCGCCGCCACGTTACCTTCTCCAGCTCCTCATCGATCCCGGAGACCAGGAACACATCGCCGTGAAAGGTGCAGACCGCCGCGCGCCCATCGTCGAAGAAGTCGAAGCCGCTCGTGA
>JAQGOK010000156.1 GCA_028293645.1 Chthoniobacter sp. | reverse complement strand
CGATCTCCTGCACCTCGTCCTTCGCCTCCTCCACGCCGGCCACGTCCTTGAAGGTGATTTTGTTTTTGTCGCGCGCCATCATCCGCGCCTTCGACTTCCCGAAGTTCATCGCGCCCTTCCCAGCCATCCGGATCTGTTGACGGAAGAAGAAGTAGAGCAGCACGAGCAGAAACGCGATCGGCAGGAATCCCAGCACTGCTGAGGCGAGGGCGTTGTTCTCCGTCTTGGGCGTAACGCGGAGCTTATACTGCTCCTCGAGCATCCATTGCAGATGCGGCATGTATTGGAGATTAATTTGCGTTCGGTGCGGTTCCAGCGGCGCACCCTCGGACGGGCGGGAATAGTAGCGGACGAACTCGAGACCGGTATTTGGTTCGGTCACCAGTTCGATGCCCTTCCCTGAATCGATCTGCCCCTTGTCCAGAAGTCCTTTGAACTCGGGATACGAAACCTCTTTCACCTGCCCGCCTTTGTTGAAGATGAATGCGCCGCCGATCAGCAGGATGGCGATGGCGAAAAGCACCAGCCCGCGCCAATTGAAGTTCGGATCGTTGGCGCCGTTGGGAGGGCGATTGCCTTTGGGTGAGCGAGGTTCAGACTGAGCCATAAATTGTGAGTCTCCACTCCGGCGCGGCGACCCACGTTCTCTGTGGCACGGTCGCGATGAAGAAGGATGCGCAACCTAGAGCTTCCCGCGGTTTGGTCAACTTGGATGTCGGACTGCCGGCAGCAGTCGCCCGGGTATCGCTGTTCCCAAGCGCCTCTTCCCCAGTTAGCCTATGACGCACTTCGATCCCATCGTGCAGATCCAGCTCCTCGCTTTCGCTCAAACTGCCCAGCAACTCGGGTTTCGGGAACAAAGCTGTGAATTCAGCCCCGACGAGTCGCCGCGCCGGTTGCTCGCCCGCCTTGTGCCAGCACTTGAGATCAGTGGTTTGCGCGTGGCGGTGGATTGCGAATACCACGACTGGGATGCGCCGATTGGCGCCGCTTCCGAGATTGCGCTCATTCCCCCGGTGAGCGGCGGCTAGAGCCATGCTGACGAAGCACGTCGCTTTCACCACCGCCCCCATCGTGCTCCCGCCCGTTGAGCTGCCGAGCCTGGAGATCGGCGCCTGCGTGGAGTTTCAGGGGATCGTTCGGGAAATCGAGGGCACCGAACTGCTCAGCGGCTTGCACTACGAAGCGTACGAAGTGATGGCGGTCCGGCATTTGCACCGGCTCTTTGACGAGATCGCGAATCGCGAAGCCTGCGCGTCGGTGACATTCATTCACCGGCTCGGCTGGGTACCCGTGCAGGAAACGTCCCTTTTCCTTCGAGTCCTGGCCGCCCATCGCGGGCCGGCTTTGCGCTTTTGCGCCGAAGCAATCGACCGGATGAAAGCGGACGTGCCGATCTGGAAGGTCGCGCGGGCTTAGCTACCTCAACGCTGCATCCAGCTCGGCGAAGCTCCGGGCATCCCGGATGGCCGCATTCACGCGATCCAGGCTGGCGTGATCCGCGGGATGCGGGAGCGAGACGGTGCGAGTGCTGCCATTCCCGCGGAATCGCAGCTCGTCCCATTGGATGCTCTCGATCTCGCGATTGAACTTCGCCACGGCGCGGCCCCGGAAGAACGCGCGCGTGGTCTCCGGCGGGTGAAAGATCGCGTGTTTGATCTCCTCTTCGCTCACGACGCGGCGCATCTGACCTTCGCGTACAAGCTCGTAAAACAGCCCCTCTTCGAGTGCGACATTGTGATACTCGAGGTCGATCGATTGCAGCCACGGATCACTCCATTCCAGCTTCTCGCTCTCCTGAAACGTGGTGAGCAAAAACCGCTTCGCCACCCAATCGACACGGTCGCGGCACTTCCAAAAATCCACCGCCAGATCGTCGAGCACCTGCTCCCATTCAGCCATCAGCCAACCCGTCTCCTCATCGCGCGTGCAATGCTCACGGGCGGCTTCGAGGTAAAGGCGTTGAATGTCGATCGCTGAAATCTTCCGCCCGTCTCGCAGCTCGACGATCCACTTGGTGCTCGGATCACGGCTGATCGCCTTTGTCGTTTCGACTGGGTTGGCGAGCTCGATCCGCGGCGCGTGCCCGCGCTCGATCAACTCCAATACCAGAGCCGTCGTGCCGACCTTCAGGGCGGTCGCGACCTGGCTCATGTTCGCATCGCCGATGATCACGTGAAACCGCCGGTAGGCCTCGGCGTCCGCGTGCGGCTCATCGCGCGTGTTCACCAAGGGGCGCCGGTTCATCGTGTCGATCGAGCAGAGCACGCTGAAGAAATCCGAGCGCTGCGCGATCTGGAACACACCTGGAGTGCCCGCCGAGTCCTCGCCTTCCACGCCCATCTTGCCCGCCCCAGCGAAGATCTGCCGCGTCACCAGAAACGGCACCACCTCCTGAACGATCCGATCCCACGCCACGTCGCGGCGCATCAGGTAGTTGTCGTGGCAGCCATAACTGTGGCCCACGAAGTCGGTGTTGTTCTTGTAAAGGCGCGCCTCGCAACCCTCGGGGACATGCTGGTTTCGCCGCCGCCCACACTCCGCGAGGATGCGTTCGCCGGCCTGGTCCTGCGCCACGATCTCGCGCAGCGTGGTGCATTCCGGCGTCGAGTACTCGGGGTGCGCGTGATCGTTGTAAAATCGGGCGCCGTTGCTCAGCACGAGGTCGCTTTTGATCTCCTCGAACGAAAGCGGCCGACTCTTATCGAGCTCGAAATACGCCGCTTCATCGGTGTCCTGCAAAAGTTCGTGAGCGCGAAACCCGCGCGCGTCCTGGTGCGGGTCTTCGAGATTGTAATCCCACTTCATCGACGCGCCGTGCTCGGTGTAACTGCGCACAATCTCGATCGATTCCCGCACCACATCGAGGCCTTCGAGGCCATCCACCGTGATGCCGTATTCCGTCTCGATCCCGAAAACGCGCTTCATGCGGGCCAAGCTATCCGCATCACGGAGATCGTCGAATCGGATTTACGCAGGCTCTACCGCGGACGGCGCAGCTGAATGGAAAACGCGATGCCTCAATCCAGAAATCCCGAGACGTGTAGGAGCCGACACTTGGAGCTGGCTGAGCTCTGGAGAAGTCGAGCACGCCGACGCGCTCGTCATTCCCTTACAGACCCAGCTAGCCGTACCTTCTTACTCCTGCTTCGCGGCCCTCTGCGCCTCCGCGTTCTCTGCGGTAAAGTCCGTCCCTCAACCACCCGCCACGATCCGGATGATCTCCACGCGGTCACCGTCCGCGAGCGTGTGGCTGGTCCATTCGTCACGACGCAACGCGAGGCCGTTGTGCTCAACCAAAGCCGTCTCGCGTGGCACTCCCAAGGTCTCGATCAGCTGCGCAATGTCCGCTACCGCACCCGCTAGATCGCGAGTCTCACCGTTGAGCGCGATTCGCATCAGTCGCGAGAAAACGCAGCGCTGCCGTCGAGAATCGCGGCATCCCAGTCTTTCCAGACTGCCTCAAGTCCGCAGCTCTTCAGCAGTGCCGCGACTTGCGCGGGCGAACGCTCGTCCGCGATCTCAAATTGGCCGGTCGCCAGCGTGTCGGGCGCGAGCGTCCCTGCGGAAACGGCTTTGCCGCGCGTGGTGAGGTGCAGATTCTCCTGACCCGCGCCGGTGTAACCGCCGGGCTCCGTGTGGCTGCCTGCGCTCATCGTCGTGATGCCGAGCGGCGCGAGTGCATCGCGGAGTGCCGCCGGTTCACGCGTCGAAAGCACGAGCCCGACGTGCGGAAAACAGACGCGCAACGCACAGATCAGTTGCACCATCTCGCGGTCTTCGAACCGATGCCGCGGCTCAAACTCCCCTGCACACGGACGCAACCGCGGGAGGCTGATCGTAAACTGCGCCTTCCAGCAACGACGCAGCAGATGTTCCAGGTGCTGCGCGAGGGCGACCGCCTCGGTGCGCCATTCCGCGAGACCAAAAAGCGCGCCGATCCCAATCCGCCGAAAGCCCGCTTCATACGCGCGCTCCGGGCAGGCGAGGCGCCAATCGAAATCCTTCTTCGGGCCGGAAGTGTGCATCTCCGCATAGACGGAGCGGTCGTATGTCTCCTGATACACGACCAGTCCTTCAGCACCGGCAGCCACGAGCGGCGCGTATTCGTGCACCTCCATCGGCGCAACCTCGAGCGCAATGGTCGGGATCTCGGCGGCGAGTGCACGCACACATTCCTCCAGGTAGCCGCTGGAGACGAAACGCGGATGTTCGCCGGCGACGAGCAGGATGTTTCGGAAGCCTTCGCGCGCCAGATGCCGGGCCTCTTTCATCACCTCGGCGACGTCCAGGGTCACCCGCAGGATCGCGTTATCGCGCGAAAAGCCGCAGTACTGGCAGTTGTTGATGCATTCGTTTGAGAGATACAGCGGTGCAAAAAGCCGAATCGCCTTTCCGAAGTTCCGACGCGTCGCCGCCGCGGATTCCTGCGCGAGCGCTTCGAGTCTGGCATTGTCCATCGGCGCGAGCAGGCGCTGGAACTTCCGGATCGTCGGAGAAAGGCGGGAAGGCGTAAGGAAGTCAGACATCGGTGCGGGCGGGCGCAAATATCGAGACTGGCGGTCGCCTTGTAAATAGACCGGCTGCGCCTTGCGGATTCCGGATGCGTTCTGCGCGGCGAACCGCTACAGGCTCACCGGTCGCATGCCGGATCTTCCCACGTTGTATCATGGACTGGTGTTGGCGGTCCTGCTTTGGGGATTGTTCACGGTGCTGGCCAACCTCGCCTGCTTCGGCGGCCTAACCTCAGCGGCGGCGCCGTTGCAGGACGCTCCGCGCGTTTCCATTCTGATCCCGGCGCGTAATGAAGAGCTCAGCATCGGTCCCTGCGTCCGCTCTCTCCTCGCTCAGGATTATCCCGCCTGGGAGCTGATCGTGCTCGATGATCAATCGTCCGACGCCACGCCGCAGCTCCTGGATGAGCTCGGGGTGCAGTACGGGACCAGGCGCGCGCGCCGGATTAGCGGCAAGGCGCTGCCACCTGGCTGGGTCGGCAAGAACTGGGCTTGTCATCAGCTCGCCCAAGCCGCGACCGGCGACTTTCTCTTCTTTACCGACGCCGACACCACGCACGCGCCGGGCACCGTGTCGGCAGCGGTCGCTTACGCCCAACGTCACCAGGCTTCGCTCGTGTCAGCCTGGCCGCGGCTGATCACGCAGAGCTGGGGCGAGAAGCTGATCATCCCCATGATCGTGCTCGCGGGCATGACCATGTATCCGCACTGGCTGTTGCTCTGGTTGCAAGCGCGCCCGTCCCGACTCGGCCACCTGCCCGAGAAGTGGCGGCGCATGCTCGGGGCAGCCAATGGCCAGTTCATGTTTTGGCGCCGGTCGGCTTACAATGCGGTCGGCGGCCATGATGCAATCCGCGATCACCTGGTGGAAGATGTGGCGCTCGGGCGCGCGGTCGCTGGTCGAACCGGTGAAGGTCTGCGCCTCTTCAATTGCGAGGCGCTCCGCTTCTCGAGCTGTCGGATGTATCGCAATTTCGGCGAAGTGTGGGAGGGATTCACCAAGAACACCTGGCCGGCGTTCGAGGGCAGACATGTGATGTTCGTGTTCTTCGGAACAATGCATGCGGCCGCTTATCTGCTGCCGTTTGTGCACGTCTTCACGCATCGAGGCCGGCCCAGTTACCCGCTCGTGATTGCCGAACTCGCGATCATCGTGCTTATCCGGCTGCTGCTGACGGTCCGCTTTCGCACCTCGTGGCTGAGCGTTGCGCTGCATCCCGTGGCGGAGCTGCTCGCGCTCTCCATCGGGCTGAACAGCTGGCGGCTTGCCGGCCGCAAAGGCGTGACCTGGAAGGGCCGCCGTTACGTGACGGGGTCAGCCAAATGACCGACGCGATCCTTGCAATCCGCCAATCCTCAGGCAACCTGCCCGGCTAAATTATGGCGTTAAACCAAGACTTCTTCACCAGCCAGTTTGCATGGGGCTTTTACCTCGGCTGCGTCTTCCTTGTCCTCTCGCTTTACCAGTATTTCCGTCTCAAGGGTGAACTCGCGCGCTTCCGCCGGCATCTCTCCGACAAGCTCGAGATCGAGGCCGACACGATGAAGAAGTTGAAGCAGGAGCAGGACACGCTCCGCCGCGAAAACGAGAGCCTGCGGATCAAGGTGAACGCGCTCAATGAAACGCCCGATCGCAAGCTTCAGCGCGACCTGGAAATCTACGCCCGCGCCGAGCGCCGGATGCTCCTGAATGTCCCCGGATTCGCGCCCGCATGGGAGACCGCCAAGGCCGAAGCACACAACGAAATGGGTGAAGAGGAAAGCGGGCGCAGCGCACCGAAACGGATGTTCGCGCGCCTCTTTGGAGGTGGCACCGCGAACGCTGCGGTGGGCGCATTGCCGAACCGCGAGGGGAATCACAGCGGCCACGACAGCGACGCCAAGGTCACGACGGAGAACTAAGACGAGCCACTGGCGCTAAGAGCAGCGGCATTCACCGACCGCCGCTTCCACCGAGCACGTCGGCGGCGTTCTTCAATCACGCTGTGGCGCTGACGCTTCGGATGTAAGGCCGAAGGTTACCGCATTCCGGTCCCGAAGATCCGCCGCTCGCCGATTCCGGCCGCACCGCGAGCGGACCAATCCCGCCCCCTTTTCCCATGCAACACGACCCTGCATTGCTCCAATCACTCGCTGCGAAAGTCGGCACTCCTTACTGGCTCTACGATGCGCGCGTGCTGCGCAAGCGCATCGCCGACATCCAATTCTTGAGCGACACAGAAGGCGTGCAGGCGCGGTTTGCAATGAAGGCCTGCCCCGCGACCAAAGTGCTGCAGGAGATGCACGCGGCCGGCATCTGGATCGACGCGGTCTCCGGCAACGAAGTGCTGCGGGCCTTGCGCGCGGGCCATCCCGCCGGCCGGAATCCGCCCGCGATCTGCCTCACCGCCGATGTCTTCCGCGACAACGCGCTCCGCGTGGTGCTCGAACACGGCATTCTGCCGAACATCGGATCGCCCGGACAAATCGCGGACCTTTCCCGGGCCGGCTATCGCGGACAGATTTCGATTCGTGTCAATCCGGGGTTCGGCCACGGCCACGTGAATGCCTGCGACACCGGCGGACCAAGTTCGAAGCACGGCGTCTGGTTTGAAGATCTGCTCGCGACGAAACAGGCAGCCGACGCCGCTGGGCTCGAGGTCGCCATGTTGCACGCCCACATCGGCAGCGGGCCGCAATTCCAGGAGCTGCACGACAACCTCACGCGTCTCGCCGCAGAGTTCGTCGCGGCTTTGAAATACTTCCCGCAACTCAGCGCCGTCAGCCTCGGCGGCGGCATCCCGCATAACTACCGCGATCACGGCGCGCAGGTTCCGATCGAGCCGCTGCATGAGCTCTTCACTTCCTGCCATCGCCGGCTCTGCACCGCCGCGCGGCGCGAACTGCGTCTCGAGATCGAGCCGGGCCGGTATTACGTGGCCCCTTGCTGCACGCTCGTTACGCGGGTCACCGATGTGAAGCAGACGCGCACCAATGAGAAAGGAAGCGGCGCGACTTTCGCCATGGTCGATGCCGGGTTCGTCGATCTGGTCCGCCCCGCGATGTACGGGAGTTATCACGCGATCCATGTGGTCGGGCGCGACGCGGACGATCCGCACATTCCGCGCGAGCCGATCGTGGTTGCCGGTCCGCTGTGCGAAAGCGGCGACATCTTCACCCGCGACGAACGCGAGTTGCTCGCCCCGCGGATGCTTCCGCGTCCGGAAGCGGGAGACCTGCTGACCCTGCGCGACGCGGGCGCTTACGGCTACGCGATGTCTTCCAACTACAACTCGATCGGCCGCGCGCCGCAGCTGTGGCTCGAGGAAGACGGCACGGTGGAAATGATCTCCCGCCGCGAGACGATCGACGATTTGCTCAAGGCGGAAACCAGCGAGTTGCTCGGGTAACACAAGGCCGCCTGAGGCGCGGATTGCGTATGGAAGTTGCCGGGCAGTGCATCCGGCAGCCATGAAACGTCTTCTGCTCGTTTGCCTCGCCTCGGCCGTTCTGCCGGCGTGCTCGTCCGTCAGCGTGAAGAATCTTCAGGCTGGCGGCAGCCGGGTAGCGAAGCCGCAGCGCATTTACGTTGCGCCGTTTTCGACCGAGCACACGCGCATCCAGGCTGCCGGCAAACAGGATCCCGCCCGGATCGCTGCGCTCAAACAAAGCGCATCGACTCTGCTCGCCGACTACACCGTGCAGAACGTCTCGAAGCATGTCGCCCCGGCTTCGAAAGTCTCGACCGCGGCCGGCGCACCGAAATCGGGCTGGCTGGTGAATGGACGGATCTCTCGACTGAGTACCGGCAATCGCAGCATGCGGGTCATGGTCGGTCTCGGAGTGGGAGCGACCAAGATGGAAACGGAGGTGGAGGTGTTCGACCTGGCAGCGAGCCGGCGGGATCCGTTCCTGCGCTTTACCACCACCGGTGGCAGCAACGCCATGCCGGGCTTGATCACCAGCGGCGGACCCGGAGTCGCCGCCACCTACAGCATGCTCGCCCAGGCCAGCAGCGGCGTGACGGATGACGCCGCACGCACTTCGCGCATGATCACCGGCGCGCTCAGCGAATATCACGTGGAGCGTGGCTGGCTGCGAAAGGACAAAGTCTTCCGTACCAAGAAGCCCGGCAAATACCAGCTCATCCACGGCATGTAACACCACGCTACCCTCGAGACTTACCCCACCCTGCTACCAACCATGAAAAGAACCCTCCTACTCCTCCTCGCATCATCTTCCATGCTCTTCGTCACTGGCTGCGTCTATGACGAAGGCGGAAGCGTCAGCGTGTCCAGCGGCTACACCGGGTATAGCGGCTACGATGACGACTACCTCGACGACGGACCTTACTACTCGTATAGCGGCCGCCGTTATTACTCGAGTGGCGGTCGTTACCGCTACTACGAAGGACGCCGTCCGATCTATGTTACGCAACTCCCGCGCGGCGCTTCCTACATCGAGTCCGGCCGCCGCCGGTCGGACCGTGTCGTAGTCAGTAACTACCGCAGCCGGCCATCCTCGGATTACGGGTATCAGAGCCAACGTCGGTTCGACGACTCGCGCTCGGACTATCGCTCCACCGACCGCCGCTCAGATTTCCGGCGGGCGGATCGGACGGATATTCGCCGCTCCGTTGACCGCCGCGCCTATGATCGCCGCTCGGTTGACCGCCGCTCGGATGATCGTCAGGATCAGTATGTCGCTCAGGTCCGTCGGCCCCAGACAAACGTCCGCGTTCGGACCAGCGGTGATCAGGTCCGTGTAAGCCAGCGCGCGGGCTCCAACCGCCAGGCCGTGATCGTTAAAGAGCGAAAAAAGAAGCGGGACAACGACTAGGCGGCAAGGGTCGCTACAATTTGTAGTCACAGCAGAGCGGAGCGTTCGTGAGTGGACGCTCCGCTTTTCGTTTTGGCGTAAAGCGGATGCGCTCCGACGCTCAGCTCCAACGCCAGGTTGGTTGTCGGATCAGCGCCAGCGCTTCGGAAACGGAAAAGGCGCGTTCGCCCACCAGGCGCATCTCGGCGGTTTTTTGCTCCCACAGCGCGCGTTCGGTTTGCGTCGGAGAGTGTCGTGCGAGGTACGGCACGCCCTGGCCGACGAGGAGCGCGAGATAACCTTCCCAACCGAACGGATTCTGTTGGTCGAGCAAGACCGTCTTCGCCAGGGAGCTCGGACCATTCTCGCGGAAAAACTCCACGATACCTTCGGCCGCTCCAAGCGGCGTCTCCGCGCGGCAATGTTGCCAGAACGGGGTGTCGGTTCGCGTGTTGAACGCGTAATGGATGGCGAGGAAATCGCGCGTGTCGTCCCACAGGCCGCCGACGTAGCGGTTGAAAACGCCGAGTGCCGTCGGATGCAGCTCGCCTGCAGTGTCCGCCAGCACGTCGGCCAAAGTGCCGGCGGCGGCGCAGATCACGGCGAGCGCGGTGGCTTCGAGCGGCTCGACAAAGCCGCTGGCATTACCGACGGCGACCACATTTCCCACCCATGATCGGGCGTAACGGCCGGTGCGGAATCTCACCACCCGGGGCTCACCGGCGACCTTCGGATTCTTCTCCAGGAACTCGCGGCGTGCGGTGTCGTCGTCGAGAAAACGCGAGCTGTAAACGTAGCCGCGATTGATGAAATGCTCGTGCTCGATCTGCCAGCACCAGCCCGCATCCATGGTCTCGCAAGTCGTGTATGGCCGGAGCGGTTCCGTGGTGCGCGGCCAGCCGGCGATGACCGCCCGGTCGCAGAAGAGCGCATTGCCGAAATCGCGGAACGGCTCTTCCAGCGCACGCCCGAGCAACTCCGAGCGGAAGCCGGATGCATCCACGAAAACGTCAGCGGTCACTCGTTCGCCCGAGTCCAGAATGAGCGCACGCACGCCGGGCTGCCCCCGCACTTCCATCTTCTCCACTCCGGTCACCGTCGCGTCGAGAAACGCGATCCCGTTTTCGCGGCAGCGCGCTTCGAGATAGGCTACGAGCCGCGCATTCTCGAGATGGAAGGCCAGGTTGGTGTGCTCATTGAACCACGGCAGACCAGCGGTGGTGCGAGGCAGGGCGCGATCGTGTGCGGCACACGCGGACCAAATGTCCGAGATCGGCCACGCTGCCTCATCGAAATAGAAGCCATGGTTGCGCGGCAGCTCGGGCCACCGGGCGTCGAGCGCTTCGCTGAAGGTGTAGTGAAAGTGCGGACGCGGGCCCCACAAGAAGCGTAATCCGAGTTTCCAGGTCGGCTGCGTCTCGGCGTAAAACTGCGCCTGATCGAGTCCAAGAACTTTGAAGAAGAATCGCGGGAACTGCTGCGTCGTCCCTTCGCCGACGCCAATGATGCCGATGTCCCGGCTGCGGATAACTGTGACGGGAAGCTGCGGAAAGCGACGGCGCATCGTGAGCGCCGCGATGAGTCCGGCGCTGCCGGCGCCGAGGATCGCGACGTGGTCGAGCATGGCCGACCAACGTGAGGGAGCGGTGCGCGTGAAGCAAGCGACCGCCGCGAACCGATCGCATCGCAAGTTCTTCACTTTCCAAAGCGAACGCTCCGGAGCCGCCGCTCCGCTATGCGACTTGCATGGCGACTATGGCACCCGCGTTTGGAAGGTGCGCGCGTGACCGGTGGCGGGGATCGCGACGGTGTAGCTCCTGCCATCCGGCGCGACCGTAAGCTTGAGGTAGTTGGCGACGCAGGGTTCACCGAGGTTGGCGATGAATTCGTCGCGGGTGTTGTTCTCAGCGCCGTCGGCCCGGATGTTTTTGTGGACCTGATACATGGCTTGAATGCCGGGCGAGCTTTTCAAAGCGGCCACGGTCGAGGCGCCGGTGCCTTTGGTCGGGCCGTTGTTCATCACGGAGACGATCGGGGCGAGGCTGTGGACGAAGACGGGGTTGTTGCTCACTTCCAGACCGTGGTGATTGACCTGATAGACATCGACCGGGCCGACCCGGTTGACCGGGGTGACCAGCGCGGCCTCCACGTTCCAGGTCAGGTCACCGCCGTCGAAGAAGCGGAAGCCGCCGAAGTCGAGTCGCAACGCGATGCTGTTGGCATTTTCGCTGGTATCCTTCGGTTTCTCAACGTGCTGGGCGCTGAGCGGGTTTGGGGGCAGGCCGCCCGGATAGTCGATGAATTGCTGGTTCGCCGCGAGGCAGCGCAGGGTGAGCTTCGGGCCGGCGGTCTGCTTCAAGGCGATCTCGGTGCCGGCGCGGATCACGTTCCGTGCGTCGGCTTTGAAATTGCGATAGGGCGCGATGGTGATCGGCCAGCGCGTGTTGCTTGGGCGGCCGTCCGGGTCGGTGTCGGGAATGCCTTTGTCATGCACTTGGCCGATCGGGATCAACGCAGAGAGTTCCGCCGCACCGCCGAAGTGATCGACATGGAAGTGCGTGGTGATGAGGTGATCGATCTTCTTCAAGCCGGCGATCTCCGTTGCCAGCTTGTGAATGCGGCCCGGATCGCGTTCGAAGGGATTGCCGCAATCGATCAGCACCGATTCGCCCTGCGGCGTGACGATCAGAGTCGCGCCGCCGCCTTCGACATCCACCCAGTAGATGTCGAGCGTGCGATCCGCGACGCCGCCGAGAGTGCTGGTGGCGAGGACGAGCGTGAGGAAGACGGAGAGGAAGGTGGACGGCGCTGGTTTCATGGCAATGCGGGAACAGGCGATTGGGGAGGGTTCGTAATGGAGACGCAAGCCGGCAAGCGGATCGCGCTGCACGATTCCTCCGGACCGCGAGCGCAGTCGTGGATCAACTCGCCCATTGCGGTCCATGCCGGGGCTCATCTCTACTCCCCTCCTTTCGATGAAACGCTTCGTTCTTCTGCCCTCCGTCGTCCTCTTCGCATTTTGCTTTTTCGC
>JAQGOK010000060.1 GCA_028293645.1 Chthoniobacter sp. | reverse complement strand
GCGCCTCCGCGATAACCCGGCGTTCGCCCCGAATTGCATCCACCATCACGAACTCTTTTTTCCCGTCACCCAAGTCGTTGCGGTACCAAAACGCATCGCCACCCGGCAACCAGCGCGGCTCCACCTTATCGCGGAGGATGCTCGCGGTTCGTTCAGATTGTTGGGCGAGGGAAGCGGCGCTGAGGACGGCAAGAAAAGGAAGGGAACGCAACATGGGGGTGACGGCGGAGAGTAAAGGCGCAACGCCAGCGCGCCCGCAAAAATCCTTCGATGTGCGGCGGGGAAGCCTCGCCACGCAGCCCCGAAAAGTATCGGCGCTGAACTCACCGCAGGGGCCGTTTTCGGCGGCCCTTCAGCCAACCGCGACCAAAACTCGGACCTTGCCAACGGAAGCCTCACTGCTAATTTCCGCCTCATTCTTCCCGTCAGGGTAGCTCAGTGGTAGAGCAGCGGACTCATAAGCCGCGGGTCGCGGGTTCAATCCCCGCTCCTGACACTCCTTTGAATTCGTCTCAATCGGCGCTCATCATTTCGCAATGAAAACAACCATCCTCTCGGTTTGCGCTCTGCTCCTTGCGGTGTCTGCAATAGCTGAGAGTCCAGCGCCGCGCATGATGGAACACGTGATAATTGGTCCGGGGAAATCAGTGATTCCGAAAGCAGAGCAATCCGGCGTTCCGCGCGCCAGTATTCTCGACAAGCCAATCGCGCTGAAGCTGGATATTTTTACGTTGGCGGCTGACGAGAGCGTCCCAATGAAGGTTCTGGTAGAAACGTCTCCGCTTCCACCTCCACCTCCTCGCCGCGCAGGGTTCCTAGATGCTCCCGGCGAAGGTTACCGCATCATGTCCGGCGAGATGCGGCGCTAGCGGATTTCAGTTTTTTCAAACTGAGCCACTACCCGCCCGGCGAGCGGCTTGACATCGATCTCAAGGAAACTACTGTCGCGGTCCCTTTTTCAGGAATCATCCACACATGGCCAATACCAAATCCGCTGCCAAACGCGCCCGCCAAACTACGCAGCGTTCGCTCTTCAATCGTCGTGCGCTGACCTCGGTCAAGAACGCGCTCAAGACCGTGCGAGTCGCGCTCAAGGGTGACAATCGGGATTCAGCAAAGAGCGCCGCGCAAGCGTGCATCTCAAGCTTGGACAAGGCAGTGAAAACGGGGCGGGTTCACCGCAATGCCGCGAACCGCCACAAGAGCGCGCTCGGCAAAGCGCTGGCGAAGCTGGCCTAGCGGATCGGCGGTCGGACGCGTCCACGTCCGGTCTGCGGTTCAAAGAATAAGCTGACGCCGCGGGCTGGCGGCTGGAGCTGGAACTAAGGAGGGGAGCCGGGTTCCGCGGTTGCAGGAACTGGAGGTGTGGATTGGTTCGATTTAGGAAGCTCGAGTCGCTCGTGTGGTGTTTTCCATCGGCGGCGTCCTTTCTCCGCGAACGAGTCGAACTTCGCGCGTTGCTTCGGGTTGAGGACAAGGCGGACCCGCTCCTCAGCGCGGCCCATGATTTCTTCGACCTGAGGTCGGCTCGCCTCGGTTGCCCGCCCGAGTTCGATGGCCGTTTCGTCCACGATCGCCCGCACTTGTGCCTGCTGCTCCTGCTTGAGGCCGAGGTCGTGAACGGCGCGTTCGATGACGATCTCGCGGACGGCTTTCGGTCCACCTTTGACCACTTTGTGGAAGAAGCCGACCCAACCAAACGCTGCTCCCAAAAACCCGCCGACGAGAAACCCACAGACGAAGATGAACGCCACCAGCAGGCAACCTTTGGCGCGCTTCATCGATCCGCCTCCGGCAGCCATGCGGTGAGCGCCGAAGTCCCACCACTTTGCACCGCGTCGAGCGCATAGGTCGGATCCGCTTCGATCCCCGTGTAGCTGTGGCACCACGCCGCGGCCGCAAGCACGGCCGCGGCGAAAATCGGCGACAGGCGGACCGCCAGCCAGGCCCAGCTGCTGCTCCGCTCTTCGCGCAGGCGAGCCAGCAAACGTGTTTCAAAACCGAATTCAGTTCGCTCCGTGCCGGGCGCGATTGGCCGTGCGGTGGCCAGCAAAGCGTCGAGTGTTTGATCAGGATTCATGGCTTAAACGCAGGATTTCTTTGAGGCTTTTCCGGGCGCGAAATGCACGGATTTTGACGTTGCTCTCGCTCCAGCCGGTGAGCGTCGCGATCTCCCGCATCGGTCGCTCCTCGATCTCGGCAAGGGTGATGATCAGGCGCTCATCCGGCGCCAGTTTGCTGATCGCGAACTCGATCAACTCGCGCGCGCGGTCCGCATCGAGCGTGGCGTCCGCGGAAGCGTCGCGCACATCAAATGCATGCGTTTCCAGCGACACATGCTCGCGCACGCGCCGCTCTTTCCGCAGGAAATCGTAACACGCCGAGACGGTGATCCGGGCGAGCCAATGTTCGAAAGGCGCCTCACCGCGAAACTTCGCGAGATGGCGAAACGCGCGCACAAACACGTCCTGACAAATGTCATCGAGCTGATGCGGGTCGCGGGCGAAACGCGAGGCGGTGCCGAAGACCCGGCGTTTGTGCCGGCGCACGAGCTCAGCAAAAGCGTCGTCGTCACCATCCAGCGTCGCAGCGACTAGACTCGCATCGGCAGGCGCGCTGACGTCAGACATCCAGGCCGTTCTAGAAGCGGGAGCGGCAACCGACAATGCGGACCAGGAGAGCGCGAGGTTTGTCATCAAGCATGTGGGAGTGCCCTCACCGGATTCCGGCGCATGGGCATCAGCTCTCCAGACGTCTTCTCAGTGACAGCGGTTACATGTGTTCGCCCGCAGCAATACCGACCTAACCGAACGGCTCGATCAGACGCGCGGCTGCTGCTGGGTGAGGCAGTGAAAGGCGCCCAGCCCCCAGATTAATTCGCGGCAGTCGAGCGGGACGATCTTGCGCGTGGGAAAAGCTTTCTGCAGCACGGCGACGGCCCACTTGTCGTGTGGGTCGCGGAAGACCGGCAGCAGCACGACTTTGTTTCCGATGTAGAAGTTCGCATAGCTGGCGGGGAGCCGCTGCCCGTCGCGCGAAATCTTCCGCGGCATCGGCAGCGTATGCACCTGCAGCGGCTCGCCATCTTCCGCATCCATCGTGCGAAGCAGTTCCAGATTCGCCTGCAAAGGCGCGTGGTTCGCGTCGTTCTCGTCTTCTTCCACGACCGTCACGACCGTTGTGCGATCCACGAAGCGGGTGAGGTCGTCGATGTGGCCATCGGTGTCGTCGCCCTCGATCCCGTCCCCCAGCCAGAGGATCTGCTTCACGCCGAGGTAATCCGTCATGCGCTGCTCGATCTCCTTTTGCGAAAGGTCCGGGTTGCGATTCGGATTTAGCAGACACGATTTTGTGGTCAGCAACGTGCCCGCGCCGTTCACTTCGATTGAGCCGCCTTCCAACACCATTCCCGGCGTATGGACCGGGAGGCCCAGCTTCTCGGCCACGCGAATCGGCACCGCGTCGTCATCCTCAAACGGCGGATATTTCCACCCCCACGCATTGTAACCCCAATCCACGATCGCGAGCTGCGGCGCTTCCGCCCGGGTTATGAAAATCGGCCCGTGATCGCGGCACCACGGTTCGTTCACCGGGATCTGGAAAAAGGTGACGTGCTCGATTCGGGCTCCCGCTTTGGCGAGATGCGAGCGCACGAGCGCTTCGTGCTCGGCGTCGCAGACGTTGATGTTCACGCGTTCTGCGGCAAGCGCATGCACCATGGCCGCGAGCGTCGGCACCACTTTGTCGTAGGAATCCGGAAAGCTGATTCCGTCGGGGCGAGGCCACGAAAACCAGGTTGCTTCGTGGGGCTCCCATTCCGCCGGCATGCGGTAACCGAGCTCGGCGGGCGTGGGGATGGATGCTGTCTCAGTCTCGGCTTCCATGCTTAATCAATATATCGCTTCTGCAATTCGCCGTAGGCGTCGATGCGGCGATCGCGAAAGAACGGCCAATGGGTGCGCTGCGTATCGAGCGCGCTCAAATCGGCATCGACGATGAGGATCTCTTCATCGCTGGTGGAGGCCTTCGCCACAATCTGTCCCGAAGGATCTGCGACGAAGCTTTGTCCCCAAAACTCGATGCCCTCGCCGCCATCGGGCGCTTCGTGGCCGACGCGATTCGGCACCGCCACGTAGCAGCCGTTCGCGATCGCGTGCGAACGCTGGATGGTCTCCCAGGAGTTGTGCTGACGCTGCCCGTATTCGCCTTTCTCGGCGGGGTGCCAGCCGATCGCTGTCGGGTAGAAAAGGATCTGCGCGCCCGCGAGCGCGGTCAGCCGCGCGGCTTCGGGATACCATTGGTCCCAGCAAACACAGACGCCGATCTTGCCGTAGCGCGTCTCCCACGCGCGGAAGCCGAGGTCGCCCGGAGTGAAGTAGAACTTTTCGTAGAAGAGCGGGTCGTCGGGAATGTGCATCTTGCGATACTTGCCGAGGTAACTGCCGTCGGCATCGATCACAGCCGCCGTGTTGTGATAGAGGCCTGGCCCGCGCTTCTCAAAAAGTGACGCCACGATTACAACGGCCCGGTCTTTGGCGACTTGTGCAAGCGCTGTCGTGCTCGGGCCTGGGATCGCCTCTGCCAACTGGAAGTATTTGTGATCCTCGACCTGGCAAAAGTATTGCGACGTGAAGAGTTCCTGGAGGCAGACGATCTGCGCCCCGCGGTCCGCTGCTTCGTTCGTTCGCGCAATCGCCTTGGCCAGATTTTCATCAGGGTCGGCGCTGCAGCGCATTTGCACGAGTCCCAAGCGAACGAGGTGAGGAGTAGCTGACATGCAGGGATGATGATTCGCGCAGCGCGCAGGCGCCGCGTCTTGAGAACGCAAACGGTGACCGCCGCCCTTACTTGATCGAATCCGCAGGCACGATGCGGATGCTTTCCACCACGACCTTTTGCACCGGCCGATCCTGTGCCGCGGTCGGCGTCGTGGCGATCTTCTCCAGCACGTCATCGCCTTTCACCAGCTTGCCGAACGCGGTGTATTTCCCGTTGAGAAAATCGGGACTGCCATGGCAGATGAAGAATTGTGAGCCGGCCGAGTTCGGATCCGCCGAACGCGCCATCGAGAGCACTCCGCGGGTGTGCGGCTTGTCGCTGAACTCCGCCTCGACCTTATAGCCCGGATCGCCAGTGCCCCAACGCGCTTGCTTGCTGTCATCCTTGGTCAGCGGATCGCCGCCCTGGATCATGAAGCCTTTGATCACGCGATGAAACGCGGTGCCATCGTAGAATTTGTCGTTCGCGAGTTTCTTGAAGTTGGCGACGGTCTTCGGCGCGACGTCCGGCCAGAATTCCGCGACCATTTCGCCGGCGCTCGTTTTGATTACGGCGACTTCCTTGCCGGCTTTTTCATCCGCCGCGAGTGCGCTGCTGGAGACGATCGCGCCGACAGCGGCCACCGCAAAAATGGAGAAGAGAGATTGCTTCATGCCGCGAGCATCGGCGCGCTTCTCTGCGCGTGTCACGCGGAAAACGAACTGCGAAATCCACGAGAAACGCGGAGGCGGGTTCCTCGCCCCGGCCGCTGTGGAAAAGGGTTGGCGCGGCTCGCTCGCGTGCTGATAGTCGCCGACCCTATGCAAGACATCCGCATTCTCCTCAAGACCTCACGCGGTGAAATCGCCGCCACGATCTTCGCTTCCAAGGTGCCAATCACCGCGTCGAATTTTCTAAATCTCGCAAAGCGCGGATTCTACAACGGCATCACATTTCACCGTGTGATCAAAGGCTTCATGATCCAGGGCGGCGATCCAACCGGCACCGGCTCCGGCGGTCCCGGTTACAAGTTTGCTGATGAGATCGACAAGTCGCTCAAGCACACCAAGGCCGGTCTTTTCTCGATGGCCAATGCCGGTCCAAACACGAACGGCAGCCAGTTCTTCATCACGCACGTGCCGACGCCGCATCTCGATGGCAAGCACGCGGTCTTCGGCGAAGTAACCTCGGGTCAAATGGTCGTCGATCAGATCGCCCAGGGAGACAAGATCACCGGCATCGAGATTCTGGATTCCACTGACGAGCTCTTCGCCGCCCAAAAGGCGCAGCTCGATAAGTGGAATGCCGTGCTGAAGTAAGCACGCTCCGAACGCCAGGTTTTAGACCAGCACCGAACGCAGCGCCGCTTCGACGAGCGGCCACTCCACGTTCTCGCGCTGCTGCCACGCCCCAGGCACCGTCGGGAGCACGAACACGTTGCGCCCCTCGCGGAATTTTTTGTCGAGCTGCATCGCTCGCAGCACGCGGTCGAAAAGCCCTGGTGCATCGGAATGACTCGTTGGTAAACCGGCGCGCGTGAGCAAGCCGGTGAGTCGTTCAAGAAAGCGCGGTTCGCATTGGCCGAGCGCGATTGCCAGCCGCGTCGCAGCAATCATTCCGATGGCGATGGCCTCGCCGTGAGTCAGTGCGTAATCCGCACTGAGTTCGAGTGCGTGCCCGAAGGTGTGGCCGAAGTTCAGCACATTGCGGACGCCTTTTTTGTCGAACTCGTCCTGCTCCACCACCGCCGCTTTGAGCGCGACACATTGTGCGACGATGTCGGTGAGCACTTCCGGTTCGAGCGCCAGCAAGCGCTCGAGATCGCCGCGTTCCAATTGCTCGAAAAGTGAGGCCGAGCAAACCGCGCCGTATTTGATTACTTCGCTCGCTCCGCTCCGGAGCTCGCGCAAGCTGAGCGTCTGGAGCGAAGCGAGGTCACAGGCCACAAGCCGTGGCTGGTTGAAGATGCCCATGATGTTCTTCACTCCGCCGAAGTTCACCGCGACCTTGCCGCCGACGCTCGAATCCACCGCCGCAAGCAGAGTCGTCGGGATCTGCACGAAAGGCACCCCGCGGCGAAACACGCCTGCCGCGAAACCTCCGAGGTCGCCGACCACCCCGCCACCGAGAAGAATCACCAGCGGGACCGATCCTGCTTCCGGGGAAGCGGCAAGCAGCGCAGCACACGCCCCCGAGAATTCGTCCCAGTTCTTTCCCTCCTCACCCACGGGAATATCGTGCCGAAGCACCGTGCGAAACCCGGCCGAGGCGAGACTGAGTCTTACCTCTTCGAACAGCAGCCCGCCAACTTGTGGATCAGTAATCACAAACGCATCCGTTTGCTTCAAACCCTGGTCACGCAGCGTCTCACCGATCGATCGCAACCAACCGTGACCGATGAGGACGGGATAGCTGCGCAGCCCGAGGTGAACGTCGATCCGCGTGATTGGGCCCATGATCATCGAGCGCGTTGCGCCGCTTCCCCGAGCACCTCGCCCATTAACTCGGGCTGCTGCGGGGCGAATCCCCGGTTCACTTTCAGGTCGAGCAACCGCCATTCGCGCGTGGCCAGCGTTAGCATTCCTCGAGCGCGCTCCTGGTAACGAGCCGGCCAAATCACGCCGCCACGGGACGCCCAATCCGCGAAGGTGACATCCAGCTCCGTGTTCTTCGTCTTGCTCAGGCCACGCACGGTGACCTGCACGCGACGCAGGCGATCCGACGCTCGATCGATGGACAACACAGCGCGGTCTTCTTCCGCGAAGCCGAAGCCTGGTTGGAGCACCGCCAGCACACGATCGCATTTGTGCCCCTCGACCGTCGCGGGCGGAAGGCTGGAAAGCGTCACGCCGCCGCGCTGAAAGTAATGCGGTCCGAGCAGGAAAAGCTTGTAGGTGTCCGCATTGAGCGCCGCGGCGCGTTTCGCTTCCTCCCGATTTTCGGCCTGTCCGTTGTACCACACGGTCACGCGATCCGGGCCGCGGAAAACAAACTTCCGGCCGCCCGGTCCTTTGTGAAGTTGCAAGGTCGTGCGGGTGTTCAAATCGAGCGCTTCGTCCGACTCCCGCCGATAGCGTCGATCCGCGATTGCGGAGTGCAGCCGCGGCCCAAGTGCGCCCCAGCTTTCCGCATAGCGCACATTGAGATCGCGCACGGTCCCGAAAGCCGCTGAGCCGTGCGCGCGTTGCGACGCAGTCAGGCGTGCGATCGCGTCGGGATCCGACTCCGCCAGCGCACCGCGCGGGATTTGCGTCGAAGCACAGCCGCCGCAAAGGAGCGCGCCGCAAAGCAGGAGGAGTCTGAAAACGTGGAGCGCCATCGGGAGAGAAAGGGCGCGCAGCTTAGGGAGAGGTTGGCTGCGGCTCAATCGCGAACGTCTTCCGGCAATCCAGCTTGTCCGTCGCAAACTCTCCGGCGAGTCTCGCGCGCTTCATGCCCGCCGAACCCCCGTCACCGGCTGCCCACGATCCGTATGCGGCTTTCCGTGGCGCGGCGTATCGATCCTATTGGATCGGCGGATTTGCATCCGTGGTCGGTCGGCAAATGGTCGCGGTGGCTGTTGGCTATGAGATCTTCCGCCGGACGCATTCGGCCACAGCGCTGGGTCTCGTGGGATTGATGGGCGCGTTGCCGGTCATCCTCCTTTCGCTTCCAGCCGGGCAGCTCTCGGACCGCTTCAACCGCAAGCGGATCATCCTGTTTTCCCAAGCGATCCTGGTGTTCACCTCCACTTCGCTGGCACTGCTCGCCAGCGATGCGATCGCCGCCCCGGACTTGCCGTTCCTGCAATGGGCGCATCGCGCGCTGATTTGGATCGCCGCGCAATTTGGGGAACGGGAGGGCGTCGTCTTCGGTCCGGAGGTGCCGATCATCTATTTGCTGCTGCTGCTGAACGGGACCGCTCGGGCTTTTGGCTGGTCTGCTCGGGCCCCATTCATGGCGAACATCGTTCCGCGCGCCGCGCTGCCGAACGCGGTGATGTGGAACAGCAGCAACTTCGAGGTCGGCTCCATTCTGGGACCCGCGCTGGCCGGATTCCTGATCGCCCTCTACGGCTTTCCGCTCGTCTATACGCTCGATGTTTGCTGCAGCGTGCTGTTCATCGGCTTCATCCTGCCGATCCGCTATCAGCAGCCGCCGGTCTCGCCCCACGAACATCCGTTGCGCGATCTGTTCTCGGGCATCCGCTTCGTTTGGAAAACGAAGATCATCCTCGCGACGATCACGCTCGATATGTTCGCGGTGCTGCTCGGCGGGGCGACCGCGTTGCTGCCGATCTTCGCGGATTCCATCCTGCATGTGGGCCCGGTCGGGCTCGGCTGGCTGCGCGCGGCGCCATCCTTTGGTGCGGTGGCAATGGCCCTGACGCTCGCGCATTTGCCGCCGATGCGCCGTGCGGGCGTGACGATGCTTTGCGCCGTGGCGGGTTTCGGATTGGCGACCATCGTCTTCGCGCTCTCGCGCAATTTCTGGCTCTCGATCGCTGCACTCGTGTGCACTGGCGCTTGCGACAACATCAGCGTCGTGGTCCGCCATACGCTGGTGCAGCTCCTCACACCCGACTCCATGCGCGGTCGGGTCTCCGCCGTGAACAACATCTTCATCGGCTCCTCAAATGAACTCGGCGCGTTTGAATCCGGGATCACCGCCGCGCTTTTCGGCGCCGTGCGTTCCGTCCTCGGCGGCGGCCTCGGCACCATTCTGGTCGTCGCGTGGGTCGCTAAACAGTGGCCGCAAGTGCGCCGGATCGGCCGCTTGCAAACCGTTACCGAAACCGACCGGGAGGCGGTCTGAGCGGGAGGCGAACGGCTAGCGGTCGCACTCGCCCATGACGAAATCGAGGGAGCCGAGAATGCTCACGACGTCGCTCATCATGTGTCCGGGCAGGAGCTTCGGCAGGATGCTGAGATTCACGAACGAGGGGCTGCGAATTTTCAGCCGATGCGGGGTGCCGCCGCCTTTGGAATAGATGTAGAAGCCGAGTTCGCCCTTCGGATTCTCGTGGCCGAAATAGACTTCGCCGGCCGGTGCATTGATGCCTTCGGTGTGGATGATGAAGTGGTGGATGAGTTCCTCCATCTTCGTCAGCACCGTGGTCTTGGGCGGCGGGATGTTCTTCGGGTCGTTCACGTGAATCGGCCCGTCGGGAAGAGTCGCGATCACCTGATGAAGGATCCGGATCGACTGCCGCATCTCCTCCATTCGCACGTAATAGCGATCGTAACTATCACCGACCGAGCCGATTGGCACATCGAACTCGTATTGTTCGTAACCGAGATACGGGTGCTTCTTCCGCAGATCGTAGTCCACGCCGCAACCGCGCAGGTTTGGGCCAGTCAGGCCGTAGGCGATCGCGTCTGCCTTGGAGATCGTGCCGACGTCCTTGGTGCGATCGACGAAGATGCGGTTGCGGGAAAGCAGGTTGTCCGTCTCGTCGATCACCGCCGGCAGACCGGCCAGAAAGTCCTTCAACAACGGGATGAACGCTTCGGGCAAATCCCGGGTCATGCCGCCGACGCGCGTGTAGCTGGTGGTGAAGCGCGCACCGGTGAGGAGTTCGCACAGATTGTAGATCTTTTCGCGCTCGGTGAACGTGTAGAGAAACACCGTCATCGCGCCGCAATCCATGGCGAAGGTGCCGACGCCGAGGAGGTGCGAGCTGATGCGCGCCAGCTCGCAACAGAGCACGCGAATAGCCTGGCCGCGCGGTGGCAACGTCCAGCCCAGCAGCTTCTCGACGGCCATCACATACGCCACGTTGTTCGCCAGCGGCGACAGGTAGTCCAACCGGTCCGTGTAGGGCACGAACTGATTGTAATGCATGTTCTCCGCGATCTTTTCGTCGCCGCGATGCAGGTAGCCGATCTCCGGTGTCGCCTTGGTGATGAGCTCGCCATCCATCTCCAGAATCAGGCGCAAAACACCATGGGTCGCCGGATGCGACGGCCCCATGTTCAAGATCAGCTTCTCGCCGAGGAGATCGCTGGAGTTGGACTCCTGCGCCGCGCTCGCAAGACTTTTGGCCGCCGTGTCCGGAACTTCGAATTCAACAGTGGATTGAGCCATGGCTGGAGTGGCGGCGGGGCCGCGCCGCGACGTTAAAGTTCGTCGGCGAGGGCTCGCAAGGGTTTTGTGAAAAGATTCACAAGCGCCATCACATGGCGTGGTGCGCGTGGCTCGACTGCCCCGCCTGCGAACGGAATTTTCGCCAAAGCACGACGCCGACGCATACCGCGAGTGCAAGCAGGCAAATCTGGAGCAAGCTCAGTCTCGGCAGGATTTGCGGCTTCGCGGGAGTGTCGAAATCGACGCGAAACAACGATCGTGAACGCTCTCCTCCGGCGGCGACGGGGACGACGCGAATCGTCTGGCTCTGCCGCTCGGCCAGCCCTTGGATTCGGGCACTCCAGGAGGCACCCTCGCGGGCGAAGGCGACCTTCGACATCGGAACCCACACGTTGCGGATCTCACCAGCCGAGTCCCGCATCAGCATCAGCCGCTCGAGCTGAAAGGTCGTCGCCGCGCTGAGATGCGCCGGCC
>JAQGOK010000143.1 GCA_028293645.1 Chthoniobacter sp. | reverse complement strand
CCGAAACATCCTGCACGAGCGAAAGCATTGAGGTCGGCTGCCCGTTTCGGTCGTGAAGCACCGAGTTCTGCCAGAGGCAATGAAGGACGCGACCGCCGCGCGTCAGGTTGCGATTGTGCAGGAGGTTCCGTTGCTCGTCACCGCTGGAGAGCCGTTTCGCGGTCTGCCGGACCTTCTCCAGATCCTCGGGATGGATAAATTGAAACTCATCGAAATGTTTCCCGACGATTTCCTCGGAACGCCAGCCAAAGGTGTTTTCGGCCTGACCCGCCCAACGCGTGACGCGGAAGTCGCCGTCCCACTCGATCACCGCGAGTGGCGAGTTCTGGACGTGGTCGAGAAGACGGAGCTGCGCCTGCTGCAACTCCTCCGTCGCGCGCTTCATCTGCGAAATGTCGCGAGCGATCCCGACGAGACCGATGATCTCGCCGGTCTGATCGCGGAGCGGGAACTTCGACGTGAGGAACCAGCCTTTGCTGCCGTCGGGCCGCTGAAACGGTTCTTCGCGATTGATCACCGGACTACCGGTTTCGATGACCGAAACGTCATCCTGATGATACGCCGCTGCGTGCGCGTTCAGGCCTTCGACGTCGAAAACGGTTTTCCCCAAATGGTCCGCGTTCCGGCTCTGAAACATCTTCTGGTCGGCCAGATTATGCAGGAGGAAGCGGCCTTGCCTGTCCTTGCAGAAGATCGGATCGGGTACGGCGTCGATGAGCGTCCGGAGCAAAAAACGCTCATCAGAAAGCAGGCTTCCCACGATGCCTGACGGGTCCTCCTTCGCGGGGCGTGACGCTGAAGGGATGGGCGTTGCCGGAGCCTGCTCGGCTTCCTGATACAAGTTCAGGAGTCCCATTGCTTCGCCAGACTCGCTCAGCAGAGCGAGCGCGACCCCTTCGCACTGGACCTTCGACTTGTCCTTTCGACTGACCTCAAACCGTTCCCTGCGCACCCCTCCCGTGACTGCAGCCGCGAGCGCTTGGAGTGCGCTCCTGCTGCGCGCGCCCTGATGCAAGATCTCGAGCGACTTGCCCATGACTTCGGCACGCCTCCAGCCGAACGCTCGCTCGGCGCCGCTGTTCCAGTCCACAATCATTCCATCGAGTCCCGTCACCACCATCGGGTCGTAGATGTGGTTGAAAATCAGTGCGCGTCGGAGCAGCGCATCGAGGCGCGCGAAACTCGCGTTAGCGTTGGGGGAACTCTCGCTCATGACCGGCCTCTTTCTGACACGAATCGGACTCCTCTGGCGAGAACGAGCTGAGGGAACCGACGGCCGATCTCGGAAAAATCGTGCGCAGTGATCAAGGGCGAATCTGCCCGTCTCCCCGAAGCACGTACTTGTAGGTCGTCAGCTCTTCCAATGCCATTGGCCCGCGTGCGTGCAGCTTGTCCGTGCTGATCCCGATCTCCGCGCCGAAGCCAAATTCGCCACCGTCGGTGAAGCGCGTGCTCGCATTCCAGTAAACCGTTGCGCTGTCCACTTCGGCGAGGAATCGCTCCGCGGTTTCGGCGTTCGCCGTAACGATCGCATCGCTGTGGTGGGAGCCGTTTTCCTCGATGTGGGTGATTGCTTCCCCCACATCATCCACGACTTTCGCAGCGAGGATCAAATCGAGGAACTCGGTGCGATAATCCTCCGGCGAAGCCAGCACCACTCGTTGACGATTCGCTGTGGGGCTTTGAGCGTTGAAGGTCTCCAGCACGCGTTGATCGCCACGTATTTCGACTCCCTGGTTGAGCAAGGTCTTTCCGGCGCTGGCGAAGAATTGTTCCGCCACGTCGCGATGCACCAGGATCGTTTCCACTGCGTTGCACACGCCCGGTCGCTGCGTTTTTGCATTCAAAACAATGCGTTCCGCCATCGCGAGATCGGCATCCTGATCAACGTAGATGATGCAGATGCCGTCGTAGTGTTTGATCACGGGCATCCGCGCGTGGCTGACCACCGTCTCGATGAGGCCCTTGCCGCCGCGCGGCACGATGCAATCGAGATAACGATCCATCTCGCACATCAGCCGCACTGCTTCCCGATCGGTCACAGGAATGAGCAGGATGGAGTCGGCGGGTAACCCCGCGTCGGCGCAGCCCTGGCTCAGAGCCGTCGCGATTGCGACGTTCGAATGAATGCTCTCGCGGCCACCGCGAAGGATGGTGGCATTGCCGGTCTTCGTGCAAAGGACCGCTGCGTCGCTGGTGACGTTCGGACGCGATTCGTAAATGATCCCAACCACGCCGATCGGCACGCGGACTTTCTGGATGCGCAAGCCATTCGGCCGCGTCCAATCGCGGAGATGTTCACCGACTGGATCGGGCAATGCAGCGACTTGCCGAATGCCGTCCGCCATGGCGGCGAGTCGCTTCGCATCGAGTCGCAAGCGATCGAGCATCGCCCCGCTCAGCCCGTCCGCCTCTGCCTTCTCCACATCGCGCCGGTTGGCCGCGAGGATCTCCGCTTCGGAGGCGGCGATTCGATCGGCCATGCAGATCAGGCCGCGGTTTTTCTGTTCCGCGGAACATTGGCGCAGCAGCCGCGATGCGGCGCGGGCGCGGCGGCCAAAGTCGAGGATCTGCTCTTCGAGCGTGGACATGGACACAGCTTTCTACAGCGCTTCGCCTCGCGCAATGAATCGCGTGCCGACCTTGCGGCGCGCGACGGCACCGGCGATCTGCCCGGCCTTGCGGCCGCTCGCGACATACGTGGGAATTCCGGCTTCCACCGCCACCTTTACGGCTTGGAGTTTCGAGAGCATGCCGCCGACCGAAAATTTGCCCTTCTCCTGCCTGGCGAGCTTCGTCACCGATTCAATATCGGGCACCACGCGGACGGTGTTTCCTTCTTCATCGAGGAGGCCATCGACACTGGTCAGAAGCACCAGCAAATCCGCCTCGGCGAGCAACGCGACCTCTGCGGAAAGCCGATCGTTGTCACCAAAACGCAACTCCTCGACCGCCACGGAATCGTTCTCATTGATGATCGGCACGACCGAGCCGCGCTCGAACAGACGAGCAAGCGTGTTCTTCACGTTCGCGTAGCGAAGGCGGCTGTCCAGATCCCCATGCGTGAGGAGCAATTGCGCCACATGGAGGCCGTGCGTGGCGAAATGGGTCGCGTAGTTCTGCATCAGCCGCGACTGGCCAATGGCCGCGCACGCCTGCTTCACCGCCAGTTCTTCGGGGCGGTCGGCCAAACCGAGCACCGACAGCCCAGCGGCCACCGCGCCGCTCGATACGATCACGCATTCGTGACCCTCCGCGATCAGCGCCGCGACCTCGCGAGTGAGGCGTTCAAATTGCCGCTCATCGAGCGCATTGCCACTCGGCCGGGCGAGAATGCCCGAGCCAAATTTGAGCACGATGCGGGAACGTTTACGGTCCATGAGGGCGCAGAACATCCAACATCCCAGGCCCAACATCCAAGATCGAATAAGCGGGGCGCCCGGCTCTCGGCGCGCGGAGTTGAGCGATGCGTTCGAAGTGCCACCTCGCGCGGGCTAAGAAACCGAACCCTCCACGGTCAATCTGGCGACCATGTCCGAGCCGCTTTGGAATTTCTACGCACACGTATCATTGCGCCGGGCGCGCAAGGGCCGTATGCATCGCCGCCCCGGTAGTTGTTCCCGCCCATGAAGAAAATTTTCCTCCTCCTGCTTTCCGCCGTTTTAGGCCTCGGCGGATGGTACGCCTACACTCAGAAAGCGCTCGGGCAGGAGAATGCTGAACCGGCCGATAAACTGGTCGCCCGCGCTGAGAAGCGGGACATTGATACCACGATCGAAATCAGCGGCGACGTGACGCCGGCGTTTCAGCTCGATGTAAAGCCGGAGGTCGGCGGCAAATTGAAGGCGCTCCACGTCGAACCGGGCGAGGTGGTGAAGGAAGGTGATTTGCTCGTGGAAGTGGACGACCGCGATTTGCTCACGGAAAAGGAAAGCGTCCTGACGGAGATCGAGGGCGCGCAATTGTCCATGGAGAAGACCAAGCGGAACTTCGCGAGGGCAAAGGATTTGTTCGGGCAGAAGCTGATCAGCCAGGAGGTGTTCGATAACCTCTCTTCGGAATACGCGATCGGCGAAAACAACCTGGTCAAATCACAACGGCGCTTGCAGCTCACGGAGGACAAGCTGCGCAAGACGCGGGTTCTGGCGCCCATGGATGGCACCGTTTTGACGGTGCCGGTGATTGAAGGTCAGGTCGTCATCGGTGCGGCCAGCGTGAACAACGGCACCACGCTGATGAGCATCGCGAATCTCTCGAGGTTGCTCGTCGAGACACACATCAATCAGGTGGATGTGGCGCGGATTGAACCCAAGCTGCTCGTCAAGCTGCACGCCGAGTCGTTGAAAGACGCGGAGATGGACGCGCAGATTCTCTTCGTGGCGCCGGTCGCCACGGTGAAGAACAGCGTGAAAGGCTTTCAGGTGCAGGCGCTGATCAACAATCCGAATGCGCGCCTCCGCCCCGGCATGACGGTTACCATGACGGTGCCCATCGCCAGCGCGGACGATGCGGTGAGCGTGCCGGTTGCCGCCGTGTTCAAAGCCGACGGGAATCGGAAAGTGGTTTACGTCCGGCACGGCGAGAACACCGAGCAACGCGAGGTGAAGATCGGAGTCACGAATACTGACTTCGCGCAGGTTTTGAATGGGATCGAAGCGGGTGAAGAAATCCTCCTCGTCGAGCCGGATCGCGGGACACGGAAGAAGTCCTAGCGGTGTGGTTTCAGTCCGCGTCGCGCTTCTAGTCGCCTCTTAGCATGCCGCTCATTGAGCTTCGGGATGTCACCCGACGTTACCTCATCGGAGAGCAGGAGATCCTCGCGCTGAACGGGATCAATCTCGATATCGCGCAAGGGGAATACGCCTCCATTATCGGACCGAGCGGCAGCGGTAAATCGACGCTCATGCACCTGCTCGGCTGCCTCGACACGCCCAGCAGCGGCACCATGCACATCGACGGCATCGACGTGAGCCGCGCCAGCGGGAATCGGCTTGCTGAACTGCGGAACGCGAAGATCGGTTTCGTGTTTCAGAATTTCAATCTGCTTCCGAAATTGACGGTCCTGCAGAACGTCGAGTTGCCGATGATTTACAGCGGTATTTCCGCACAGGAGCGGAATAAGCGGGCGCTGCACGCGATTGAGCGGGTGGAGCTGATGAACCGCATCAAGAATACGCCGCTTCAGCTCAGCGGCGGCCAGATGCAACGCGTCGCGATCGCGCGCGCTTTGGTCAATCGCCCGAAGATCATTTTTGCCGATGAACCGACCGGCAATCTGGATTCCAAAACCGGCGCGACGATCCTGCAGATGTTCCGGGAACTCAGCGAGGAAGGGAGCACGATCGTGTTGGTGACTCACGACAACAAAATCGCGGCCGAGACACCCCGCCGGATCGAGATCCGTGACGGCCGGATCGTCGAGGACGCGCTCACCGAAGCGGCCTTCGCATGAATCTCTGGCTCGGATTCCTCATCGGGCTCAAAGAGATTTGGGCGCACAAGTTCCGCAGCTTTCTGACGATGTCGGGCGTCATCCTTGGCGTCGCTTCGCTGCTCTCCATGTTTTCGCTCACCGCGGGCATGGCCAAAGGAATGCGTGAATACATGCAGCAGGTCGGTGGCATCGAACGCGTGGGGATCAACACGCAGGAAGTGCCCGCAGAGGAGGAAGGTTATTGGGAGATTTCACCTGGGCGCACGGTTGCGGACGCGGAGATTATCGCGCGCTCTGCGCCGCTCGTTTCCCACGTCACGCCCGTCTCGCAGATCAACAACGCGGCGATCCAGCGGACGAATCAGACGTTCCGTGGAGAAGTGGCCGGTTGCTGGCCAGACTTCATCCCGATCAACAAACACACGGTCGCCGCAGGCCGGGGCTTGAGTGACCTGGACGTGGAACGCGGTTTGCGAGTCTGTGTCATTGGGCGGCTCGCGGTGCAGAAGCTGTGGCCCGAACGGCCCAAAGATGATCCGATCGGCGAAACGATTCGAATCAATGACCGGCCCTTCAAAGTGGTTGGGGTGTTTGAATATTACGAGCGGGAGGAAGACAAACGCCGCCGCGAGCTGGGCGCGAAAGCGCCACCGGTAAATCGGCTGAGTAGCCGGCCAGGTGGAGGAGGTGGCGGCATCGGTGGTGGGCGCGGAGGCGGACGATTCAGCCCATTCGAGCGCAAAAACCTGACGGTGATCATTCCGATTTCCACGATGTTTTGGGAATTCAAGTCGGCGAACATGGTCGGCAAGGAAGACCAGGGGCCGCAGTTGAAGTTGGACGCGCTCACGTTCCAGGTCGCCGACACGAATCGGTTCGAAGAAACCTTGGAGCAGGTTCATTCGCTCATCGAAACGACGCATCGAGGCATCCATGATTTCACCTTTGATACGCGGCAGGAGTGGTTCGATGCGATCGAACAGAACGTGCGCAACACCCGCATGAGCGGCGGCTTGATCGCCGGCATCTCGCTCCTCGTCGGCGGCATCGGCATCACCAACATCATGCTCGCGTCCATCACGGAGCGGATCCGCGAGATCGGCGTGCGTCGCGCGGTCGGCGCGAAGGGGCGCGACATCTTCGTCCAGATCGTGGTGGAGAGCGCCGTGATCGGCGTCATCGGCGGGCTGCTGGGCCTCGTGGCAAGCACCGGAATCATGCAGATCCTGATCGCGATTTCCCCGGAAGCGAACGCTCCGGTGGTTGAACTCGACAGCGTCTTGATCAGCTTCGGGTTCGCCGTGGTGATCGGGGTCTTCAGCGGGATCTATCCCGCCTGGAAGGCAAGCCGCCTCGATCCGATCGAAGCGCTGCGCTACGGGTAGAGCGCCCGCGGCCCCGGTCTAGTTCGCCGGCGGCCGCAAAGCTGCGGAAGCCCTTCAGCGCTGGATCTGCAGCACGATGATAACCTGCCCATCGCCGTAGGCTGGTCCACGCATGAAGAGCGGGCTGCCAGGCGCGAGCTTCGCTTCGGTATCCACCAGCTGTCGCTGATCCTGGTGGAGCTGCAGGCTAAGCAGGTATCCACCGCGGGCTTCCTTGGACATGGCTTGCCGCGCTTTCACGCTCAGCCACAGGCGCGGGCTCGGGAGCAGCCGGCTTTCGGTGCGGTCACCGATCGGATTCGTCGCGGTGCCAGCCAGCTCAAATTGATTGTAGCCAAAAACCCGTTTCAGGCGCGGAGCGAAATCCTTCAGTTCGGGTGGCGGATCCTTGGGCTTGTCGACATTGCGTGCGATCACGACTGCACTCCAGATGCGATCCTGCCCGGGCCGCTTCGCTGACTGTGACACTGCCGGGTTGTCGAGTCGCGTCTGCATCGCGCCGCTTTGGGCGTAAACGAACGCGGTGCCGGCGGCAGCGAGCGCAAGTGCGATGAGAAGCAGACGGCGCATCGCGTTACTGAAGCAGCGTGTTGCCGGGCAGGTAATCGAGCCCATCCAGCCACAGCACCGTCACGTTGTCTTCAGCGCTGTAAACGGTCGTCGCGTAAATGCTGGGATCAGAAGGCCACGCTTCCACCACCTGCGCGAAATACGGCGACTTCTCCACTGGGGAACCGCTGGGGATGATGCTTTGAAAGAGACCAAAGGCCGCGAGGAGGCAAAACGCGCCGCCCAGAGCGAGGCGAGGCAGGAAGCCAAAGCCCCAGACCTTTTCACGCTTTGATTGCGCGGCGCCGTGAGCGTTCCCGGCTTTGATGCGCTGCTCGATTTGCAGATTGAAGAAATCCACGTTGGTGAGTTGGGGAGCAATGGCCTTTGCTCGAAGGAGCGCGCCAAGCTTTTGAGCGTCGGCATAGTCTGCGGCGGCTTCAGGATGCTGGGCGAGTTCGCGTTCGAAGACGGCCAACTCGGTTCCGGTGAGCTGCCCATCGACCCAGGCGGTAAAGCGTTCTTCAAATGTTTTCATAGACGTCCTTCAACATGGTCTGGAGCTTTTTGCGTGCGTAAAAAAGGCGGGACATCACCGTGCCGACGGAACACTCCATCTGCTCGGCGATTTCGGTGTATTCGAGGCCATCGAGTTCCCGCATGACGATCGCTGCGCGGTGCTCCGGCGAGAGCCGCGCGATGGCCGCGTCGATCCGCGAGCGGATCTCTTTATCCGAGATCTGCGCGGCGGGTTGCAGCTCGACTTGCGGTGCTGTTGTCGCGCCGGGTGCGATGTTGTGCAGACCGATCGCATCGTCGAATTCGGTGCCGCTCTCGATCTGCTTTTTGCGCAGGGAGTCGATCGTCACGTTCATCAGGATCCGGTAAAGCCAGGTGAAGAAGGACGATTGACCGCGAAAGCGGCCGATGTTTTTCCAAGCCTTGACGAAGCCGTCCTGCGCGAGATCCCACGCATCCTGCTCGTTGCGGACCATGTTGTAGATCATGGCGAAAGCGCGTTGTCGGTAGCGGGTGACGAGTTCATTGAAAGCGGCGGTGTCCCCGGTCTGAGACCGGGCGACGAGTTCAAGTTCATCGCTGGGCGGTCCAGCAGGCCCGGTAACATCCGCAGGCAAGCCCTTCGACGGGTCGAGTGCGCCTTTATTCAACTCGGCAAAAACAATCTGCTAACCCTCGTAGCGCCGTCGCCACTCGATGCGGAAGTCGCCCATCAGCTCGATGATTCCGTCGCGGATCTGGAAGAGCCGCTGATTGAGCGTTGCGAAGCGCTCGGCGTCCAGAGCTGCGTCTTTGCGAAGCTGCATGGCGGAATCAATCGCAGTCGTGACGGCCTTCAACGCACGTTTCAGATACGCGATGGTCATCCCGATTTCGTCCACGTCGTCGTCGCTCAAAGCCGCAGCGAGCTTGGCACTCGCGATTGCCGCATTGCTCGATAGCCGGCCGGCGGCGGGCTGATTCTGAATGTCGTGGCTCTCCTCGAAAAGTTGATCGATCCAGACGGTCAGCGCGAAGGAGGCTTTGTAGAGCGGATGCACCTCGAAGCTTTCGTCCTCATCGGACTGCGCTGCGCCGTCACCCGGCTCATCATCCTCCTGCCCTTCGAGCGCTGCATTCTCTTCCTCAAAAAGGGAATCAACGTTCTCCGCCCATTTTTCGCCATCCTTGTCGAGCAAGTGATACCAGCCCATCTCCCGAGCGATGATTTGATCGCGGTTCGGATCGTCGATGTAACGCTCGAGAAGCTCCATGTACTTCTCGGTCTTGCGATCCTGCTGCTGGAGGAAGCGCTCCCAGTCGTATTCGTCCCAGATTTTCTCTGGTTCGTCGGAGTCAGCCATGATGTTCCCGCTTCTTAGCGGCTGGAGAACGGTCTGCAAAGAAATTCGTGGACGGTGGAGCGGCAGCTTGCGCGGGAGATAAAGGCTCGAGCCCGGGCCACCTTAAACCGTTGCGCCACTTTCCGCCGCAGCGGGGAGCATTTGTCGTCGCAACTGTCCGCAGGCAGCCGAGATGTCGTGGCCTTTTTCGCGACGGATTGTAGCCGGGATCCGGGCGCCTTCCAACACCGCCATGAACGCGTCGAGCCGGTGTTCGGCAGGGCGGCGCCAATCCAGACCTTCAACTGAGTTATAAGGAATGCAGTTGATCTTGGCCTGCAGCTTCCGCGCGATCCGCGCCAGCGCCGCGGCGTCCTCGGGGCGATCGTTTACTTCCTCGATGAGGATGTATTCAAAGGTCAGCCGCTGTTTCTTGCGCTCGGTGTAATAGGCGCAAGCCTCCAGCAGCACCGCGAGCGGGTATTTGCGGTTCACCGGCATGATCTGACTGCGGACTTCATCGGTGGCTCCATGGAGCGAAATGGCGAGACGGACTTGCAGCGGTTGCTCAGCGAGTTCGCGAATCTGAGGCGCGAGGCCGCTTGTTGAAATGGTGATATGCCGCGCGCCCAGACCGACTCCCCAGGGAGCGTTGATGATGCCGATCGCCTTCATCAGATTGGCGAAGTTCGCCAGCGGCTCGCCCATGCCCATGAAGACCAGATTGTTGATCTTTTCGCCGGAGAGTCGCTCCACCTGCATGACCTGCTCGACGATTTCACTGGCTCCCAGATTTCGACTCCAGCCGTCGAGGCCGCTCGCGCAGAACTTGCAGCCGTAGGCGCACCCCACCTGCGTCGAGATGCAAAGTGTGCGCCGATCGCTGGCCTCGCCGTAGAGCGCCGGCGAAGCGGGAATCAGCACGGACTCGATCAACGCGCCGTCCGCGAGGCGGAAGAGATACTTCCGAGTGGTGTCTTCGGAACCGAGGACTCGGACCGCTTCGAACGGTTCGAATAGGAAGGCGTCGTCGAGCTGCCGACGGAGTGGTTCTGGCAGGTTCGACATCTCGGCAAAGCTGCGTGCCTTCCTGGCGTAAACCCATTCGATGAGCTGCTTCGCCCGGTAGCGGGGTTGGGCGAGCGCGGAGAACCGGGCTTCGATTTCTTCGAAGCTCAGCGATTTGATAGGAATACGCGACTCAGCCATGCGGGGCCTATTCTCCGCCGGAACGGCCACTCCGCCAAGGCTCCATCTCGTCCGCGCATGGGTGGTGAGATGTGAGTCGCCGAAGCTTGCCCTCTGGAGAGGAGGTGAAAGAAGCTCGCCCATGCGTTTCCTCCTCCCGTTCGCTCTGCTCGCTGCCACCGCTTTCGCCGCGGATGACTACCTGCCCGGCCCGGATGCTCAAGTCCAGGATGTGCCGCGTGGCGAGCTGAAGAAAATGCCGCCTTTCACAGGCAGCCAAGTGTTCCCGGATACCTCGCACGACTACGCCGTTTACGTGCCCAAACAATACGACGGGTCCAGACCGGCGTGCTTGATGGTCTTCTTCGACGGGATGAGCTACGCGAGCGACAAAGGTGCGACGCGGGTGCCGATCGTGTTCGACAATCTGATCGCGAAGAAAGAGATGCCGGTAACGGTGGCGGTGTTCATCCAGCCCGGCGTGATCAAGGCGCCGGAAGGGGAGGGCAAGGGGCGCAGCAACCGTAGCTTTGAGTACGACTCGCTCGGCGACGCCAACGCGCGATTCTTGATCGAGGAGTTGCTCCCGGAAGCAACCAAAGGCCTGCGCATCACCAACGATCCGGCAGGCCGGGCGGTGGCCGGAATGAGCAGCGGAGGAATCGCGGCGTTCACGGTAGCGTGGGAGCGGCCCGAGGCGTTCGGTAAAGTGGTGAGTTGGATCGGCAGCTTCACGAACATCCGCGGCGGTTATGTCTATCCGGCGTTGATCCGCAAATCGAAGAAAGAGCCGAAGCCGCTGCGCGTTTTCCTCCAGGAAGGTCGGAACGACCTCGATAACCTGCACGGCAACTGGCCGCTCGCGAACCAGGACATGGCTGCGGCGCTGAAGTTCGCCGGCTACGACTATCGTTTCGAGATGGGCGAGGGCGGCCATTCTCCCAAGCACGGCGGCTCGATCTTCCCAGACACGATGCGCTGGCTCTGGCGCGACTGGCCGAAAGAATAGCGAGACCGGTCAGAGCCGGATAAGCAGCTCGTCCGCGGGCATCCGGACTTTGGGCAAGCCAGCGTATTTGTCATCCCCGGCGCGGTACCCAGCGGCACAGGCAACGACCGCGTGGAGACCTCGCGCAGGGAGGTCCAGGATCGCGTCGTATTGGGCCGGGTCAAAGCCTTCCATGGGGCAGGTGTCGATGCCGATCACCGCGGCCGCGGTCATGAAGTTCCCCAGTGCGATGTAGGCCTGGCGAGTGGCCCATTCGAGGGCGATCTCCCCGCGAGGGCCATTCACGACATCGGCCATGAGCATCCGCTTGAAACCACCGAGCGCCTCAACAGTGCCGCGCCGCACCTCGGCGACTCGTTCGAGGTACCGATCGACATCTGCTTCGGCGTTCGCGGCGCGCGCCGCAAAGACGACGTAGTGCGAGCAGTCGGCGGGTTGCCGCTGATTCCACGAAGCGGGGACCAGTTTTTCGCGGACTGCTGGATCGGTCACGATGACGAAACGATACGGCTGCATGCCGTAGCTGCTCGGGCTGAGAATCAACGCCTGCTCCAGGGCCGCCCACGTTTCGTGCGGGATCTTGCGAGCGGGATCAAAGGCCTTGGTCGCATACCGCCATTGGAGCTGCGCGATCAGCGTGTCTGCTGGGACGGGTGCATTCGTCATACCTGCGGAGTGAGCCCGGTGGGACCGGGCAAAGGAAGTTGGAAAAGATCCCCCGTCTCTCTGCGCACGGCTGTTTGGAAGCGCCGCTTACCAGGGAACCGGCTGCCGGGAATTAAAGAATCCGCCGGTCGGCCCGTCCGCCGGCAGCGTAGCCAGCCAGACCGGGGTGTCGGCGCCTTGCTCCACGGTCCCGGGCGCTTGTGGCCCACCCATGTCGGTCTTCACCCAACCCGGGCAGGCGGAATTCACCTTCACGGGCGTGTCCCGCAGCTCGTGGGCGAAATGCACCGTCAACGCGTTGAGCGCGGTTTTCGAGGAGTCGTAGGCCAGGATATTCATGTCTGCGATCGGACTCGCCGGATCGGAATGCAACGTGAGCGATCCGAGGCTGCTCGAGAGATTCACGATGCGCCCCGCATCGCTGCGAAGGAGCAGAGGGAGCAGACCTTGCGTCACCGCCACCACGCCAAAGAAGTTCGTCTCAAAGATGGAACGCAGCGTCTCGAGCGGCGTCGTGCTGGGGGTGAGGCTGGAGTCCTCCATGATCCCCGCGTTGTTTACGAGAACGTCGAGCCGCCCGTATTCACGACTAATGAATTCCGCGGCGCGCCCGATCGACGGCTCATGAGTGACATCGAGAATCATCGGGTGGGCGTCGCAGCCAAGCGTCTTCAGTTTCTCCGCGGCGGCGAAACCGCGCTTTTTGTCACGCGCGCCGATGAGCACCGTCATGCCCAGGCTGCCGAGCTGCCGGCTGATCTCGAAGCCCAGACCCTTATTGGCGCCGGTAATCAGAGCGATGCGTTTTGCGGTGGGCATGAGGTCGGGATTGTTCAGCGGCCGGCGAGGAGTAGTCGAAATCCGTTCAGCCTTCGCTCTCGCCTTGCGGGCCGTTTTCTTCCAGATGCCGCAGCACATCGCTGCGGTCTTCCACTTCGTCCCAAACGTCGCGACTCACGTAGATCGGGGCACTCTGTTGAATCGCGAGCGCGATGCAGTCGCTGGGCCGGGCATCCAGCTCGACGATCTTCTTTTCAAAGAGTTCGTTTTCGGCGCTGATGATCAGCCGCGCAAAGTAGGTCTCGCTCTTCAGATCGTTGATGATCACGCGCTCCACTTTGCCTCCGAGTGCGGCGAGAAGATGGCCGATCAAATCATGCGTAAGCGGCCGCTCTTTGGGCGTGTGATTCATGAACATCGAGATCGCCGCTCCAACGCTCTCATCCACGTAAATCACGAAGACTTTGTCCGTGTTCCCGATGAACACCGCCCGCCCGGAATTGAACGGCAGCACCGTGCGAATTTCCACCGGGACGACGGGCTTGCTCATGTTCGGGCAATCTCACGGTTCGGCCGAAAACTGTCGAGGGGAAAGAGGCGAAACGCTGCGTGGGTGAGGCTTTCGCGGGCACGCCCCCATTCGAGGACCGTGGTTTGCTCTCGCGGAAACCGCGTCCGTAAGGACGCTTCCGATATTTTCCAAGGCGCAGATTGCATTCGCGACACCTGCACATTACATGCGCGCCATGCAGCTACCTTGGGACATCCCCGCAGCGACTTCTCTTTACAATATCGACCGTTGGGGACTCGGCTATTTTTCGATCAACAGCCGCGGTGTAATCCAGGTCGCGCCGACTCAAAATCCGGCCACGCCCATCGATATGATGGAGCTGATTGCAGAGGCGCAGTCGGAATACGGCTTGGGCTTCCCGATGGTGCTGCGGTTTCAGGATTTGCTGCGCCACCGGGTCGAGATCATCAACAAGGCTTTTGCCGCAGCGATCGCGGAGGCGAACTACAAGAACGTTTACCGCGGAGTCTTTCCGATCAAAGTGAACCAGCTCCGCGAGGTCGTGGAAGAGATTCTCGACGCCGGTGCGCCTTACCACTTCGGAGTGGAGGCTGGAAGCAAGCCGGAGTTGCTCGCCGCGCTCGCGATTCATCGCGATCCGGAATCATTGATCGTGTGCAACGGTTACAAGGACTCGCTTTTTATCCAGACCGCGCTGCTCGGCAGCAAGCTCGGCAAGAAGGTGATCATGGTCGTCGAGAAGATCGAGGAACTCGGCGAAATCCTCCGCGTTTCAAAAGAAGTCGGGGTGGAGCCGATGATCGGAGTGCGGGTTCGCCTCGCGGCCAAGGGTGCGGGTAAGTGGGCAACCAGCGGCGGGGAGAATGCCAAGTTCGGGATCAGCACGGCGGAGCTGGTGCTGGCGAGCGAGATCCTGAAGCGCGAGGGGCTTTCGCACGTGCTCAAGCTGGTCCACTTTCATGTGGGCTCCCAAGTGCCGGACATCGGCACAATCAAACGCGCGGTGCGCGAAGCGGCGCGGTTTTACGCAAAGCTCGCCAAGATGGGACATGAACTGGAGTATCTCGATGTCGGCGGCGGTTTGGGTGTGGACTACGATGGTTCGCGGACAGCTTTCGATAGCTCCACCAACTATACTCTGCACGAGTATGCGCGGGACATCGTCTATAACATCATGGACGTGTGCGACGTGGAGAAGGTGCCGCACCCCATCATCGTCAGCGAAAGCGGTCGCGCGATTGTGGCGCATCACTCCGTTCTGATCGTCGAGGCTTTTGGTTCCATCGAGAAGGACAAGCAGCCGATCGAAATCGAGATCGGCCCCCAGGATCCGAAGCAGGTCACTGAGATTCTCGAAATCCAGCGGAACCTTACGCAACAGAATCGGATGGAGTCGCTGCATGACGCGCAGCAGATCAAGGAGCAGGCGAAAGCGATGTTCGACCTTGGGCTGCTGGAGTTGGAGAGTAAGGCTAAGATTGAGACGCTCTTTTGGCAGATCGCGCATAAGATCGCGGAGTTCTGCGCGGGCATGAAATACATCCCGGAGGAGGTGAAAGAACTCGAGACGGCGTTGGCCGATCAGTACGTCTGTAACTTCAGTGTTTTCCAGTCGCTCCTCGATCATTGGGCACTTGGTCAGCTTTTCCCGGTGATGCCAATTCATCGGCTGAACGAGTATCCTGAGCGACAGGGACTGCTCGTTGATATCACCTGCGACTCGGACGGTAAGGTGAGCAAGTTTATCGACCTGCAGGATGTCAAAGATACGCTTCCGTTGCACAAGCTTCAGCCTGGCGAGCCGTACTACCTGGGGTTCTTCCTGATGGGAGCCTATCAGGACATCATGGGCGACCTGCACAATCTCTTCGGGCGCGTTAATGAGGCGCATGTCTTCCTGGATGAAGACGAAGAGAGCGGTTGGTATATCGAAGAGACGATTGAAGGCAGCACGATCAGCGAAGTGCTCGGCATGACGCAATGGGATCAGAACGTTCTGACCCGTCACATGAAGGCTCAGGTGGATGCAGCGATCAAAAGCAACCGGCTTAAGCCGAACGAGGCAATGAAGCTGCTGGCCAGTTACGAGCGCGGGCTGCGGGGTTACACTTACCTCGCGATGAACGGCTCCGAACGCAAGTAAGGCTCGGCAGTTCCCAAGTTACTACCTACATCTGCTGTTCGCGGTAGTGTCGGGAGAGCAGGACATACTTGTCCGCCCAACCGCGGATCGAAGCTTGTTCGTCCAGCGTTAATGCCCGTACGACCTTGGCGGGCGAGCCAAGAATTAGTGAGCCCGGCGGGAACTTCCGACCACCGGTTACCAACGCTCCCGCACCAATGATCGAGCGAGCACCCACCTCCGCTCCGTCGAGCACGATGGCACCCATTCCGACAAGAACCTCATCACCAACGGTACATGCATGGAGGATGGCCTTGTGGCCCACCGTGACCAACTCACCCACCAGCGTTCCATATTCATCGGCAAGGTGAATGACCGCACCATCCTGCACGTTAGAGCGAGGCCCAATGACGATCCGGTTAATGTCGGCACGCAGCACGGTCTGAAACCACACACTCGACTCTTCACCGAGAGTCACATCGCCGATGACCGTGGCTGTTGAGGCTACCCAGGCGGTCTCGTGAAGGGTGGGTGAACGGGCGAGAAAGCGGTTCAGTTGGCTCGACAGATCCATGCCGCAGAATGGATCTCGAAAGGTATGAAAACAATCGGGAAGGCTCGTTGCCAGAGGGTTCGGAGGCTTCCGTAGCTTCTTAGAAGAAATCGTTTGACTCGCATTTCCGACGCTGGCATCACTCGCAGCCATCCCGCTGGCCCCCCCCTCCGGCGTTCGTCACATCTTAGGAACACCACCATGAACAAGGCAGAACTCGTCGAGGCCGTACAGAAGGCGCTTGGCAAAGAAACGAGCAAGGCACAGGCGGAACGTTCCGTCCAGGCAGTCATCGACGGCATCAAGGGAGGTCTCCGCAAGGGCAAGTCTGTTCAACTCGTGGGCTTTGGCACTTTCAAGGTCGCCAACCGCAAGGCACGCAAGGGCATCAATCCAAAGACGGGCGTCGCCATCAAAATCAAAGCTTCGAAAAGCGTGAAGTTCTCCGCGGGTAAGGACCTCAAGTCGAAGCTGTAACTTTCCCCCCGCACCTCGAGAAACCCCGTTTTGCTGGATGCAAAACGGGGTTTTTCACGTACGCCCCGAACCGCGGTACGGGTGCAGAGCATCTAGAAACGTCGGTCCAGTCGCAGGCTCGCATCCTGCTTATGAAGGATTCTCAGTTTTGTCCTGATGAACGCCTCCATCGAGAAGAAGATCTTCGCCGGCTTTGCAGTCGCGCTGGTCGTATTTCTGGCGATCGGAGCAGTCACTCTCTCCAGCTCCCGACGGGTGATCGCCGCGATAGAGCGATCCCAGGGCAAGGACTCGCAGCCGTTCGGGGCGGAGGCTCAACAAAGCGCGAGGCTGGCAGTGATCACCGTGCTCGCCGGCGGGACGGTGCAACTTGCGCTCCTCGGGCTTCTTTACCGGCTTGCCTCCCTGGATATCCGCGCTCGTCGCAAGACAGAAGCGGCGCTGCGGGAAACGGAGGAGTTCAACCTCCGGGTGCTGGAGAGCAGCGGCGACGGCATCAACGTATTGGCGCTGGATGGCAGGCTGCTTTCGATGAATCCGAGCGGTGAAAGACATCTCGCGACCGGCGAGCTCCCGCAGGTTTTAAACACGCCATGGACCGAGCTATGGGAGCCATGCTCGATTGCTGATGCACAGCAAGCCGTTGCCGAAGCAGTCGCTGGTCGGCAGGGGCGCTTCACCGCGCGTTCATCGACTTTGCTGGGTGAAGGCCAGATTGGGGACGTGATTGTCACGCCGATTTGCAACGCGGCCGGCAGTCCGGAAAAGCTCCTCGCAGTGATTCGCGCTGTCGCTGACAGCCAGATCGGGGAAACCAAATTCCGGGCGCTTTTTGAGCACTCGGCTGACGCGCATCTGCTGTTGGACGACGGCGCCATTCTCGATTGCAACGAGGCTGCAGTTCGGCTGCTCGGACACCCTGACAAGCAGTCCCTCCTGAGCAGACCGATCACTGATTTTTGGCCCGAGTGGCAAGCCAACGGCGAGCGTTCCGATGAAAGGAACCAGGAGATCCTGCAGGAGGCGTTTGATCAGGGCTTTAGCCGATCGCATTGGAGGTGCCGGCGTCGCGATGGAGCGGAGTTTTCTGCTGAAGTGACGCTCGTTCCGATCGAGTTCCAGGAGGGCCATGTGCTACTCGCCTCCTGGCGCGATCTCAGCGAGCGTGAACGCGCCGATACCCCTCTCCATGAGAGCGAGGATAGTTTTCAGGCGTTCATGGATTTCACACCGGCAGTCGCGTTCATCAAAGATGAGACGGGCCGGTATGTGTTCATCAACAAGCCGATGGAGCAACAGTTCGGTGTTTCTCTGGAGGAACTGCGCGGGCATACCGACGAAGAGTGGTTGCCGAGCGAAACGGCGCGGATGATGGCGGAGAACGAGCATGCGATGCTCTTAAGTGGGAAGCCGTCCCGGCTGGTCGAATCTCTGCCAACCAAAGACGGCAAGATGGTCGAATGGTTGATGCTGAAGTTCCCGATCCGCACGGCCGATGGACGCACTTTCCTGGGCGGCGTTGGCATCGACATCACCAAACAGAAGCGCGCTGAGCGGGCTGCCAAAGAGCGGGAGGCGCAATTCCGCGATCTGTTCGATGAGGCGCCAGTCGCCTATCACGAACTCGATCCCGAAGGTCGCATCTTGCGCGTCAACAAGACCGAACTCGCGATGCTCGGCTACACCGCAGAGGAAATGGTCGGCCGCAAAGTGGCGGACTTCATCGTGGACGCCGATTCCGAAGCAGAAATCCTGCGCCAGCTCAGGGGCGCGGTGCGGCTCGAATCGTATCAACGCACCTTCCGGATGAAGGGTGGAAAAAAGGTGCCGGTGTTGATGCGCCACAAGCTGATCACGGGACCGGAAGGCCAGGTCAGTGGGATGCGTTCCACGCTCCAGGACATCAGCGCCTTGAAGCGCATCGAAGAGGACTTGCGCGAAGCGGAAGAGAAGTATCGCAGTATTTTCGAGCACGCGATCGAAGGCATTTTCCAGAGCACTCCCGAGGGCTCTTACATGAGCGTCAATCCAGCGCTCGCCAGCATTTACGGCTACGAGTCCACGGAGGAGTTGATGCGGTCCGTGACGCACATTGCGCTGCAGTTGTATGTCGATCCGAACCGGCGTGCGGAATTCGCCGCGATCATCTCGGAGAAAGGTGCAGTGCGTGACTTCGAGTCGGAAGTCTGGCGGAAAGACGGCACGAGCATCTGGGTGTCCGAGCGGGCCCGGGCGGTGCGAGATGCCGACGGCAAGCTCCTCTATTACGAGGGCACCGTCGAAGACGTCACGGCACGCCGTGAGACGGAAAAAACCATCCGCCATGCGCGCGATGCCGCGCTGGAATCCGCGCGTTTGAAGAGCCAATTCCTCGCAAACATGAGCCACGAGATCAGAACTCCCATGAACGGCATCATCGGCATGACCGGCCTGCTTATGGACACGGAACTCTCACCCAAACAACGGGATTTCACCCAGACCATCTCCGGCAGTGCGGAGGCCCTTCTCACCATCATCAATGACGTGCTCGATTTCTCGAAAATAGAAGCTGGGATGCTCGCGTTTGAAGAGTTGGAGTTCGATTTGAGCAGTGTGGTGGAGGGCGCCGTCGAGGTGCTCGCCACGCGTGCGGCCACCAAGGGTCTGGAGCTTGCCTCCCTGGTCCACAGCGATGTGCCCACCGGCTTGCGCGGCGACCCCGGCCGCCTGCGGCAGGTGCTGACCAATCTGATCGGCAACTCCGTGAAATTCACTGAGCAGGGAGAAGTGGTTGTCCGTGCGCGACTGCTCGAAGCGACTGATTCCGAGGTCAAACTCCGCTTTACGATTACTGACTCTGGGATCGGAATTCCACCGGACGTTCAGGCGAGGCTTTTCCAGGCGTTCGTCCAGGCGGACGGCTCCACCACGCGGAAGTACGGCGGAACGGGCCTGGGCCTCGCGATTTGCCGGCAATTAGTCGAACAGATGCACGGTGAAATCGGCGTCGAAAGTGAATCTGGCAAAGGTTCGACGTTCTGGTTCACCGCGCGCCTCGGTCGCAATCCGTCTGCCAGCAGTGCTTCGCAGCGAGGTGCGGTGCTCCGAGGAAAACGCGTCCTGGTGGTCGATGACAATGCAACCAGCCGCAGCATCCTTCAGCATCATTTTGATGCCTGGGGATTGCAGCAGGAATACGCCACGAGTGGCGCCGAGGCGCTGCTGATCCTCCAGCGCGAAGCTGCGAACGGCAAGGTGTTCGACGCTACCGTGATCGACATGCAGATGCCGGGGATGAACGGATTCGCCCTGGCACGCGCCATCAAGAGCGACCCGCGTTTGCATTCGCCGAAGCTGGTGGTGCTCACCGCACTCGATCGTCACGATGACGGCGAGTTGCTTCGAGACGCGGGGGTCGACGCCTATGTTGCGAAACCGGTGAAACAATCCTTCCTCTTCGGATGCCTCACGACGGTGCTGGCCTCGGATGTCGATTCCAGGCCGCTCGCTTCGGGGCTGATGGCGCTCGCTCCCAAGGCCGAACCATTGGCCGACCGAACCGCCCCGCTGCGTATGCTCATCGCGGAGGATAACGTGGTGAATCAAAAGGTCGCTTTGCACCAATTGCAGAAGCTCGGATACACGGCCGATGTCGTGGAGCATGGCCAGGCGGCTCTCGAAGCGATCGGGCAGAAGGGCTACGACCTGGTCTTTATGGATTGCCAGATGCCTCACCTCGATGGCTATGCCGCCACTCGCGAGTTGCGTAAGCGGGAAGGCGACACGCGGAAGACCTGGATCGTCGCGATGACCGCGAATTCGCTCTACGGCGATCGGGAAAAATGTCTGGCCGCCGGAATGGATGATTACGTGAGCAAGCCCGTCAAGATGGAGGCCCTGGCGTCGGCCATCCGGGCCTTCACCGAAGCGCGCAAGAATGCTGCCGCATCAAACCCCGAAGTAGAACGGGCACCCACCATCGACCTGCGGGTGATCGACACCTTTCGCGAAATGGACCCTGACTCGGAGAATGGCCTTCTCGAAGGCTTGATCGATGCCTTCGTCGAGAACACGCCCAAAGTGCTGAGCGAAGCATGGACCGCTTTGTCCGGTCAATTCGCGCCGAAACTCGCCATGGCGGCGCATTCGCTGAAGGGAAGCTGCAGCAACTTCGGGGCGGAGAATATGCGCGAGGCCTGCGCACAGCTCGAGAAAGAGGCGGGCGAGGGGAATCTGGAGCGTGCGCCGAAGTTGCTCGCGGAGATCGAGCAGGAGTTTGAAAATGTCCGGCTTGCCCTCGAGCACCAGCGCTCAGCAGACGTCGCCGCATGAAAATTCTGATCGCCGAGGATGACCCCGTGTCAGTCAAAATCCTCCAGTTCACTCTCGAGCATTTCGGCTATGAAGTGATCTCGACGGCTGGTGGCACGGAAGCTTGGGACACCTTCGATCGCGAACCGGTGCGCGTGGTGGTGAGCGATTGGATGATGCCCGACGTCGATGGACTGGAGCTTTGCCGCCGCATCCGCGCCCGGCCGAAGACGGAGTACACCTATTTCATTCTGCTTACCGCGATCAACACTGGCCGGGAGAATATGCGGCAGGCGATGGACGCCGGGATCGATGATTTTCTCACCAAGCCCCTGGATCGTGAAGCAATTCTGATGCGGCTCCGGGTGGCGGAACGGATCCTCGATTTCACCACGCAGATCCGGCTTCTGAAGGAGCTCATTCCGATCTGCATGTATTGCAAAAAGGTGCGCGACGACAGCGACTTCTGGCAGCAGGTCGAGACCTACATCCACACGCACACCGGCAGCAATTTTAGTCACGGCATCTGCCCGGACTGTTTCGATTCGCACAAGGCAGGCGCGACTCTCCCCGGCTGGAAAAGCTCGGGCAGTTAGTTGCGCCTCTGATTCGGGCGCCTCAGACTAAGCCCTGTTCAAGCCGGACACCGACACGAGATCAAAGCCGGGTGCGCCGCCGAGGTTATCCAGCCCGACGACTTTAACGAAACGGACCTGACCTGTGTAGCCCGCTTCGGCGAGATCGATCGACTCACTCCCGCCTTCGCCGATGGTTTTGATCTTCACGAGGCTTTTCAGGGTGTCGCCGACATAAACGTCGGCTTGTTCCCCCTTCGCATCGTCCAGGCTTTGGATAAAGAGGTCGGCTCCGGGAGCGTCGATGATGTATTCGTCCAGGAACTCTGCGATCACATAGGACCCTTGCGGGAGCGACAGGAAGTCCACGTGGGAAGCGGTTGAGTTGACCGGCGAAGCTGGCGGCGCGCCGATGATCACCGAAGGCTTTACCGGCAGATTCAGCGCGCCTCCGATCTCTTTGCCGTACGGTCCAGCAAACGGGCCGTTTCCAGCATCAAAGAATTTCACGACTCGATCCACAAACCCGTCAGGCGGATTCACCCCGAGTTCGCGAACGGAAAGGTCGGTGCCTTCCGCTCCGACAGGTAGGTTGTCGTTGAAAGGGCCTGGCTTCAACGGCATCGCTGATCCGCCGACCTTAATGGAGCCCACCGTCCGAGCGACGATCCCGAAATGATCCTCGCGGTTCTCCGCCGTTCCAGTGACTGCGCCTTTGATGATGACGCTGGCGATTTTGGAAGTGGCTGACTTGGAACCCTCGCGAAAGATGGGGGCGTCGTCACTGGTGCCAAAAAATCCATCGTCACTTTCCGTCGCCGGTGTTCCGGTCGTGGCGCCGGCAACGATATTGGTGCCGCTCATGCTTCCCGCGCCAGTGGTGCCGATCGTGACCTTCCCGATCAGCGCGTCGGGATTGCTGTTCGAGCCAAAGATGTCGGAGTAGAAGCCGGCAATGATGTCCGCGTTGGAAATCGAGTCCGCGACCGTGACGGTTTTGATCGCATCACCGGCGACGATGCGCGGTCGCGCGACGGAGTCTCCGCCGACGATCGAACTTGCTTCGACTATGCCGACGGTGGTGTTCGCGGCGATAAACCCGGAGTTCGCCCCCAGCCCGCCGCCCAGGATTCCTGTGATCTTCACGCTGGCAATCGATAGGGCGTTGATGCCGCCGCTATTGGTCCCGTTGCCGCCGAACAGTGACTGGAGAATCTCCACTTTGGCTACACTGCCTCCACTGTCGATGCGGCCGGAATCATCCCCAGCGCCTCCCCGGAGGTAGCCGTGAATGGTGACAGCGCCCATTTTTCCGGAGCTGTAGATTGACCCGCTGTTGTCCCCGACACCGCCGATCAAGCTGCCCGCGTTTTCGGTTTCCATCGTATCTGAGCTGTCCCCGATGGTCACCGCACCGAGCGTTCCCGAACTGTAGATTGCGCCGGACTGACGGGCTGCAGGAGTGCTGCCCCCCACGATGTTGCCGCCGACGAAGACCGCCCCGATGTCGCCGCCAAAGCTGCTCTCGATTGTGCCGCTATAAGCCTCTCTGCCGCCGACGACACTGCCCAGCACAGTTACTTTGGTGATCGAGCCGTTGCTGGAAATGGTTCCGGTATAGAAGTTGTCGCCGCCAATCACGTCGCCCCGGATGAGAATGGCGCCAACATTGCCGCCGCTGCGAATACCGCCCGCTTTGTATCCAGACGTGCTGCCCTCGGCGAGCACGTCAATGAAGGGACGACCGAGGATCGAGCCATTCACGGTGACGGCGCCAATCGAGCCACCCGTCTCGAGTGGGCTGTCGCTCCCAGGGACGCTTTCCGCGGGTGCGCCAGCCATCTCAATCTCTGTGCTGATCAATCCGGAACGATACCCGAACCCGGCGACGATATCGCCGCCGATCGTAACTGCTCCGATGCTCCCGAAGGTTCCGATGGCACCGGACTCAAACTCGTCGCCGCCGATCACCGAGCCGCGGACGTTCACACTTTTGATCGATGTGTCGCTGACGATCTGGCCGGAGCTCGCCCCTCTGCCGCCCTGCACATCGCCAGTCACCACCACCGCGCCCAAAGGCCCGCCGCTACCCACGGCACCGCTGTGATCGCCGGAACCGCCCTTGACCGAACCGCCCACGGTCAGACTTTTGATGCTCCCCAGGGCGGCGATGAAGCCGGAATCGTCTCCCGAACCGCCGACGACGTCACCGGCGATATTGACCGCCTGCATCAAGTTCGAGCTCAGGATTGATCCACTGCGTTCCCCCGAACCGCCGAGGACAGAGCCACCGACGTTCACCTTGCCAAGGACGCCACGGCTGCCGACCGCGCCGCTGTCCTCTCCCCGTCCCCCCTCGATGTTGTTCGCGATGGTCAGCGTTCCCATCCCGAGCACGCTGGCAATCTGGCCCGACTCGAACCCGTCACCACCTTTGACGCTTCCCACGCTCACGGCGCCCATCGTTCCGCGGCTGAAAATACTTCCGTTACGATCCTGTCCGGTGACCACTCCGGCCGGCTCATCCGCCGCGGCGAAGCCTTGCACTGCGCCGGTGACTTTGACGTTTCCAATCTCTCCGGTCGCGGAAATGTAGCCGCCGTTCTCACGCGCGGTGCCGATGAGCGAGCCGCCGATGGTGAGGCTGCCAATCTTGCCATCTCGCTCCGTGAGCGGGGCAAAATCAGAACCGTGCACATCCAAGTGCGCGCCAATGAAGTCGCCCTTGATGGTCAGCGCGCTGATCGCTCCCCTGACTTTGCTATCGAACTCACCCGGGGCGGCGGTGAGCGGCGTCAAGTCGTGCACCCCCCACGAGCCCACTTCGAGGTTCTTGAAAGCTGGAGTCCGCGACGTGTGATCGCCTGCGTCGATGCGGCTGATATCAC
>JAQGOK010000133.1 GCA_028293645.1 Chthoniobacter sp. | reverse complement strand
CGAGCCCCCATCGGGGTAGCGTACCGTCACCCGTGCCGGCGGCGGTGGCGGCGGAGGGGAAAACACGCTAAACAGAGCCAAGATCCCGCCATTGCTATTGTCCATCCACGACACAGGGCTGGTGGCTTGGTCACTACTTCTGGTCAGCCAGAACTCCAGGCCCACAGCGACCATCCCGAATTGGTAACCCGCCCCTTCGTTGACCGTGATGGGATTTCCTAAGCGGTCAATGATGGAAAGGGAACTCTCGTCCATCTCACCCTGCAGTTGATGGTCCCAGACTCCCGGTGAACAATCGAGTGCCGGGACCGTAAATGTCTGCCTGTGGATCGCGCCCCCAGCCAAGCGACTATGAAGAGTGAACTCCTGGCCGACCTGGTTGGGATCGAAAAACATCAGAAGCTCTCGAACGGGTAAGGGCGCTGTGTTCGGAGACCATTGGGCAACGGCCAGGTTGAACTCGCCGCTGTTAGATCGCTCGTTGGTCGCTAGATCGATGATCGAGAAGGCTGGGGACCTATACCAAGGCGCCATAAACTCATGCCGTGTACTTCCGGCGCCGTAGGGCACCGTTCGACCAACCGGAGATGCCAGGGTAAACCAGTTGCTCCCTCCCGCAGCATTGCTCCCAGTGAGCAGGAACGAGTGATCCGCGCGCTCTGGACCCACGAGAAAGTATCTGCGATAAACAGGTTCGGTGGCGCCTGTTTCGGAATTCGGAATACCCGACCTGGTGCGGTGAGGGGCAAAGCCAGAGTTTCGCCCGCGGTGTGGTCCACAAGGGTGAAAGATTCGTTGGGACTGATCCCGACTGGTAAGAGCGTGTGGCTCTCGCCGGATGGTAATTCGATCAGACCTCCCTGCTGCAGGCTGCCGGACGAACCAACAAGAAGCGAAAAGCTGTGACCTGCCCGTCCCGGATCCAGGCGCAGTTCGAGATTTATCCAATTCTCGTCCGCGCGCGCGGTTGATCCAACTCCGAGGAGGAGAATGAGCAAGGGAATCCACCACCAGAGTGCCTGGCAGGGGGGTCCTTCCGTGGAGGCTACATCTCGAGCCTTGCCGCTCGAGTACGTGTTGATGGAGTCTTTGACTTGCCGTTCGTTCATAAGGGGGGACCTCCGCGCTGCCAGCGAAGAGAAAGATCAGGTGGCGCTTTTCCGTCAATCGAAACCTCCACTCTTCCGACGCCGTGCGCGTGGTGAATGGCGATGAGTCTTCCCGACACACTTTCAATCACGCCCCAGCGAGTCCTCGCTTTGGCCCACCCGGAGGAGAGCAGGCGGAGGTTTTCACTTCTCTCGCCTGCGCCCGTCTTTATAACGGGGCCGCTTTGAATCCGACTACTCTCTCTGGCAACCCGCTGCGCGAAGGCCTTTCGTCCCGGCCGATGCCGCAGCCGTGCACGGTGATAATCTTCGGCGCGTCGGGCGATCTCACCTTCCGCAAACTGATCCCGGCGCTTTACAATCTCGCCGCCGATGGCGATCTGCCGGCAGCCACGAACATCGTCGGCTTTGCCCGTCGGCCCAAGACTGATGACTCCTGGCGCGGCGAGTTGAAGGAGACGACGACGAAGTCATCGCGCTCCGGTTTGAACGAGGAGATTTGGGGCAGCTTCGCGCCGCGGATTTTCTATCATCAAAGCGAATTCGGGAACGCCGCGGGATATCAGTCGCTCGCGAAACGGCTCGATGAACTCGACGCCCAAAGTGGAACGCGGGGCAATCGCCTCTTTTATCTTTCGGTCTCGCCGACCGACTACGAAGGAATCCTCACGCAGCTGGCCGCGGCCGGCTTGAGCGGGACGAAAGGCGGCGCGTGGACCCGCGTGATCGTGGAGAAGCCGTTCGGCACAGATCTCTCGACGGCGCACGCGCTGAACGAAGTCGTGGCGAGGGTCTTCCGCGAAAAGGACACGTTCCGCATTGATCATTACCTAGGCAAAGAGACCGCGCAGAACATCATGGTGCTGCGTTTCGGCAACGGGATCTTCGAGCCGCTCTGGAACAGCCATTACATCGACCACGTTCAGATCACCGCCGCCGAGCCGCTGGGCGTGGAGCAGCGCGGGCCCTATTACGAATCGAGCGGCGCCCTCCGTGACATGGTGCAGAACCATCTGCTGCAACTCCTCTGCCTCACCGCAATGGAGCCGCCGACGGATCTCCGCGCCGACAGCGTTCGGGATGAGAAGGTGAAAGTGATTCGCTCGCTCCGGCAGATGACGATTGAGGAAGTCGGCACGCACGTCGTACGCGGCCAATACGCGGCGGGCGCGATTGCCGGCAAAGAAGTGAAGGCCTATCGCGAGGAGGACCGCGTGAGTCCGACGTCGATGACGGAGACGTACGTGGCGGTGAAGGTGAACGTGGACAATTGGCGTTGGGCGAACGTCCCGTTTTACATTCGTGTCGGGAAGCGACTCGCGAAAGGCGGCACGGAGATCGCGATTCAGTTCAAGAACGCGCCCAACGTGCTTTTCAACAAAGCTGCAGAGCCGCTCGGGCCCAACGTGCTCGTGATCCGCATTCAGCCGGACGAGGGCATTTCCCTGCGTATGCAGTGCAAGATGCCGGGCAATGCGATCCGCATCGAGCCGGTGAAAATGGATTTCCACTACGGCACCTCTTTCGGCAAAGCGTCGCCCGAAGCGTATGAACGCCTGCTGCTCGATGCGATGAGCGGCGACGCCACCCTTTTCGCGCGGCGGGATGAAGTGGAAGGCGCCTGGAAGTTCGTCGATGTGATCGAGGAGGCCTGGCACCAAAGCGAAAACCCGCCGCCACTTTGCACGTATCCATCGGGCTCGTGGGGACCGAAGGAGTCGGACGATTTGCTCGAACGCGACGGCCGCACCTGGCGGAGAATGTAGCCATGGCGCTGGACACCGCAAAACTCGGCGAGCCGGTCGAGATCGGCCAGATTGGCCGGGAGATCAAACGCCTGTGGGAAGCGACCGGCTCCGCGAAAACGCGCGCCTCGTTGATCAACTTCGCGATCTATTGCGAAGCTGGCGAAGCGGCCGAACGGAACACCGAGTTGATCAATGAATTCACGCGCACGCATGCGTGCCGGGCGCTGCTGATCATCGCCGAACCGGATGCTGCCGAGACGCGGACGCGCGCGTGGATCAATGCGCATTGTCACCTCGGCCGGGCCGGAGAAAAGCCGGTGTGCTGCGAGCAGATCTCGTTCGTGGTCGAAGGTCGCGCGCGGAATCTGATTCCGAACATTCTCTTCTCGAACCTCGACTCCGACTTGCCGCTCGTTCTCTGGTGGCAGGGCGAATTTCCGGATCCGATCGACGAACATCTCTGGGCATGGGTCGATCGCCTGGTCTTCGACAGCCACCTCTGGCGAAACCCCACCGCGCAACTGACGCTGCTGCTCGATTCGCTCGCGCACACGCAGTCACGGCTCGCGATGTGCGATCTCAACTGGACCCGCAGCCTGCACTTGCGGCAGGCGCTCGCGCAGATGTTCGATCATCCCGAAAACCAGCCGATCCTCGAGTGCCTGGAGCACGTGGCGATTTCCCATTCACCGGAGTTTCGCTCGACGGCCCTGCTGCTCGTTGGCTGGTTTGCCGCACAACTCAAGCTGGAGTTGCAGAGCTGTGAAGGCTCTCAACTTCTCCTCGCGGCACCGAGCGGCAAGCCCGTGACTTTCGCGTTAACCGCCGAAGCTGGCCGATCGATCAGCCGTTGCGAAGTGCGCTCCGACAAAGCTGCCGTCGAGGTAGTCCGCGATGGAAGCGGTGACTTCTTCCGAGTCGAGGTCCGACTGCCGCAGGGCCGCACCTACCACCATCTGCTCCCCGCCGGAAACAACGAGACGACGAGTCTGCTGGCCGAAGAACTGGCGTTGGGCGGACGCCATCGCGTTTACATCAAGGCGCTCGGCATCGCGAAAGCGCTGCTGTAAACGGCGGCGCGACGGCTACGCGTGCTTTTTGTTGAAGCGCGCGACTTCACGATCCACTTCGCGCCGGCTCGTGCGCTCTTTCATGTCCTGGCGCTTGTCCGCGGCTTCCTTGCCGACCGCTACGCCGACCTCGATTTTCACGCGCGCCTCTTTCCAATACATCTGCAGGACGACGAGCGTGTGGCCTTTGATTTGCGTAAGCCCGAAGAGCCGATCGATCTCCTTTTTGTGCAGCAGCAGGCGGCGCGAGCGTTTGGGTTCGTGCTGCTCAAAGCTCGCGCGAGCGTAAGTCTGAATGTCCACGTCGTAGGCGAACACCTGCCCGTCCTCCACGCGCGCGTAAGCGTTGTTGACGTTGGCAAAGCCGGCCCGAATCGATTTGACCTCGGTGCCCTTGAGTTCAATGCCCGCCTCGAAACGCTCGAGGATGTGGTAGTCCCGGAGCGCTTTGCGGTTAACCGAAATCTCCGCCTTCATGACTTCGAACGCCGCACGGGCGCCGAGCCGCTAGCCGCCGGTTGCTCCGCCCGGAACCGTCGGCACCGGAGCGGCCTCGTACTTGAGTTTACCTTCGATAATCTCGGTCAAGGCGATGTCCGAGAATCCCATCCGCGGGCCGGTCACGATCATGGGCCGATGCCCTGCCGTCAGTTGCCGCACGCGCTTCGAAACCATATTGACGAGAAGCTGTTGGCTGACGATCACTTTGAGGGCTTCATCGAGGAGAGTGCTGGACATAGAACAAGGAGGCGCGGCGACCGAAAAAGGGACGCGAATTTGGACGGCATGAGCACGCCTGTCAAAGGGAACTTCGGGAAACTTTCAGACGACGGATGAACGCGTCGGTCGGACTACCCCGCCGACGCTTCCACGCGCCGCTTCAAGGTGATCCGCTTGATCCGTGCGTCGTCGGGAGGACTCCAGGTGGCAATCTCCGGATCGTCTTTGAAAGCGTGGTGCACGATCCGCCGCTCATAGGCGTTCATCGGCTCGAGGTGATAAGGCCGTCCGGTCTGTCTCACGATCTCGCCGATCTGTCGCACGCGTTGGGCGAGGCTATCGTCGCGCATTTCCCGCCAGTGCTCGATATCGACCTGCACTTTGCCTGCGTGCTTGTCCTTCGCCTGGAGCAGGCGATTGAGGAGCAACTGGATGTCCTCGAGAAGCTCGCCGTTGCGGCCAATCAGTCGGTCCTTCTCGCCGGTATAGACCATCAGGGTCAGCCCATGGTCGTGCTCGATCTCCTTGATTTCACAAACAAAACCCAACAGCCCCAGCATCGAATCGAGGGTTTCTCTTGGGTTTCGGCTCATGGCATCGCGCTATTTTTTCTTCGGCAGCGCGGCAGCCTTTTTCACAAGCGTCGGGGGTGTCTGGTTCCGCGTGGCGTAGAGTTGCGCTACAGAAAACAGATTCTGCACCGTCCAGTAAAGCGCCAAGGCGGAGGCGAAGTTGTAGCAGAAGACGATGAAGATCAGCGGCATGAACATGAAGATGCGCTGCTGCATTGGGTCGCCGGATTTCGGCGAAATCGCCATCTGCCAGAACATGGTCACCGCCATGACGAGCGGGAGAATGTTCAGCGGAATTCCAACCAGGGGAATCATCGCGACCGTGTCTGGCATCGAAAGGTCCTCCACCCAAAGGAACTTGCTGTTCCGTAGTTCCACCGCGCGGCCGAGCATGTTGTAGAAGCCAAAGAAGATTGGGATCTGGATCAGCATCGGCAAACACCCGCCGATCGGATTCACCCCGAAGTCCTTGTAGAGCTTCATGATCTCCGTGTTCATGCGCTGCGGATCGTCCTTGTACTTCTCACGCAGCTCGGTCATCTTCGGCTGCAGAAGCTGCATGCGCTTCATGGAGTTGGTCGCCTTGTTCTGGAGCGGCCAGAGCAGGGTCTTGATGATCAGCGTCAGCACGATGATCGCCGCGGCATAGCTGCCGAGCTTCGCGTGCAGCCAGTTCATGCCGTTCAACAGCGTCTTGCTGACGATGCCGAAGATTCCGAAATCCATGATCTCCTCCTCGGTGTCGCCCAAGCGCTTGAGCCGCGAGTATTCGCGCGGACCCGTGTAGAGCTGGAAGCTCTGCGTGAAGGAGGCGCCTGGCTCCAGCGTGAAGCCAGGCATGCCGAGCGCAGCCGTGACTGCATGGCGTACCGCGGAGCCGCCGGCGGAGGAGCGTTCACTTTGTTTCCAGTCCGACTCAGCGATGTCGAAGCGCGTCGCCCAAATCGAATTCCCGCGTTGCTTCGACTGAAGCGCCGCATCCTGCGCGGAGACGCGCGGGCTCAGCACCGTGCTGAAGTACTGGTTCGTTACGCCCAGCCAGGAGGTTCCGGGGCGGCTCTCGCTGTAAACCGGGCGGGCGTCATGGCCAAAGCCGAGAAAACCGCCGGCGGAAAACCAGCTCGAATCCACGAAACTCCCGCCGGCGAACTTGAGTCCGGTGTAAGTCGGCAAATCGCTCTCATGCACGGGCGCTGCCGCACCGGTGTGGACGAAGTAATCGGGCACGTTCAATGGCTGCGCGCCGCGATTCGCAAAAACCACGTCGAGCGCGACGACGTATTCGTCGGGCTCGCCCGGGCGGCCGATGGTGAACTTTTTGGTGAGCTGCAGTTGCTGCTCGTTGGTCTGCTCGAAAGTGATCGCTCGCGCGGACTCATCACGCGTGGCGGTAAACGGAACGCGAATCCCTTCGCCCGGCTTATGGCTGATCGCGCCGATCGGGATCGACCCGAACTCGTTCACCGCCATCTTCTTGCCGCGCTCTGCTTCATGATCCAGCAGCAGCGCTCGCGTGATGCCGCCTCCGAGGTTTGAGAACGTGTATTCGACTCGGGGGTTCTTGAGCGTCTCTTTGATTTCCGGAACGGTCGGCGCTGTCGGAGCGGCCAATACTGGCGCTGCCGCGGGAGCCACTGGGGCGGTCTCGGGCGCTGGATTCAGCGCGGCTTCGGCGGCTCTCTTCTGCTGCGTTTCAACGGCCAATGCGCGTTGCTGCGCGGCGGCCTTCTCCATTTCCTTCTGATTGAAGATCGTCCAAACGATCAGTGTGACAACGGCCAGAGCGACCGCGATTTTACCTTTGAGATCCATAGTTAATGTGAGCAATGCCCCGAGCCGCACTCGTCATCGGGCTGGGGTTGAGATTTCGGCGGGACGGGGTCAAGCCCCTCGCCACCCCAAGGGTGGCAGCGGGCGAGGCGCTTGATTCCCAGCCATGAGCCGCGCGGGATTCCGTGCGTTTCGCAAGCCTGCAGAAAGTAATGCGAGCACGTCGGCTCGAAACGGCAGCCGGAACCGGGACCGCCGCCCAGCCATTCCAGGATCGGCGAGAGCAGCAGTTGATACGCGCGAATCAGCAGCCGGATCAGGAACATGCGGCGGGAAGAATCGCGCTGCGCCGCGCCAGCCTGAGCCACTCCGCCTCGATCGCCGCGAAAGGAGCCCCGGCGGCGCCGGAACGTGCGATCAATGCCACCCAGAAACCGTGCGCCAATAACGGACGGCTTTGCCGCACAAGCTCACGCATTTGCCGCCGGACGCGATTGCGCACCACGGCACCTCCCACACGGCGGGAGGTAATCAGACCGACGCGAGTGTCGGCATCGGACTCAGTCTTTAGAACGCTCAAAACCATCAGCCTGCCGTGGAACGACGCGCCCTGACGTCTGAGCTGCGCGAACTCGCCAGCGCGAGTCAGGCGCGCTGCTTTCGGAAAACAAAGGCGAGGCACGGAGGGAGGAATTCTGAATGATGAATTCTGAATGATGAATGGCTCAACCCGCGATTGCGGAGCGGAGCTCAATTCAAGATTCAGAATTCAAAATCCATCATTGTCCTCAGCCTCAGGCCTGCGTGTGCCGTGCGTAATGCACTTCGACGCCTTTCGGCAGCAAACGCTTGCGACCGCGTTGACGGCGGCGCGCCAAAATCGCGCGGCCGTTCTTGGTTTTCATACGGGCGCGGAAACCAAACTGCCGCTTGCGCGTGCGCTTCGAGGGTTGATACGTGCGTTTCATAGCGGGGTAGGTAGGAGCGGAAAAAAGGGACGGCACCTTAGCGGTTCACCCGGGGGTGTCAATCGGCTTGGATGACGATTGTTCCGCACCAGCCTCGTCGCGAGAAGTGTCACACGGGGACAAATGCGTTGCATTCAAAGAGGCGGCCCATAAATTGCGACCCTTTTTTCGTCCCTTTATGATCGATATCCAGCCCAACTTCGCGGCCGTCAAACAAGGCCTCATTCCACTTACGCAGATGGAGAAGATGAAGCTCGAGAAAGACGGGCTGGACGTCATCCACGATATTCACCGTTACGCGAAGACCGGGTTTGCGTCGATCGAGGCGGACGACTTTGATCGGATGAAGTGGTACGGAGTTTACCGGCAGAAGCCGAAGGATAGCGGCTACTTCATGCTGCGGACGAAGATTCCGGGCGGCCAGTTGAATGCTCAACAGGCGCGCATGCTGCAATCGATCGCCGATCGGTTTGGCCACGGCTTTTCGGACATCACAACCCGTCAGACGATCCAGTATCATTGGCTCAAGATCGAAGACATCCCGGGCATTTTCGCGGATCTTGCGACGGTCGGGATGACGACGAGCGGCGCTTGCGGTGATGATACGCGGAATGTCGTCGGCTGCCCGGTTGCCGGAATCGATCCAGACGAAATCACCGACGGCAGACCGGAGCTTGAGGAAGTCTCGCGGAACATGACGGACAATCGCGAGTTCTCGAACCTGCCGCGCAAATACAAGATCTCTGTCAGCGGCTGCTGCATTCATTGCGCGCAGCCGGACATCAATTGCTGCTCCGTGTTTGGGCTGAAGCGCGTGGTCGATGGCCGCGAGGAACGCGGTTACGGAATCATGATTGGCGGCGGCCTCTCCTCCGCACCAAAGCTAGCCAAACAACTGCCGGTCTTCATCAAACCGGAACAAGTCTGGCCCGTAGTACACGCGGTGAGCTGCCTCTTCCGCGACCACGGTTACAGGCTCAAGCGCAACAATGCGCGATTCAAGTTCCTCATCGAGGATTGGTGGAACCTTGGAGGCGGGGAGAATGGCGGCGGCGAGTACCTCGCTGAGAAGGTCGAAGAGCTGCTCGACTTCAAACTTGAGCGCCAGCACGAGATCCCAGTGATCCGCGATCAGGAGACTGATCACCTCGGCATTCACAAGCAGAAGCAGGACGATCTGTATTGGGTTGGCGTTTGTTTTCCAGGCGGCCGGATCCGAAATGGCGCGCTCGGAAAGATCGCGGACCTGGCGGAAAAATACTGCGCCGCTGGACAGGACGCGATCCGCACAACGAACAAGCAGAACCTGTTGATCATCAATGTGCCTGAGAAGAACCTCCAGGCGCTCAAGAGCGAACTTGACGCGCTCGGCCTCGATTACCAGCCGTCCAATTTCCGCAAAGGCTGCGTGAGTTGCACCGGCATCGAGTTCTGCAATCTCGCCGTTTCGGAGACGAAGAACCGCATGCTCGCGCTCGTGACTGAGCTCGAGAATACCTCCGGCTGGTACAAGGATAAGATCCGCATCCACTTCAGCGGCTGCCCGAGCTCCTGTGGTCAGCATCAGATCGCGGACATCGGCTTTCGCGGTGCGCGCACCAAAGTGAACGGTGAGACGGTCGATGCGTTCGACGCCTTCATCGGCGGGCGGCTTGGCCAAAACCGGCGCTTCAATGACCTGCTCAAGGGCAAGATCATCGCGCGCGACGTGCATCTCTTCATCGATAAGCTCCTCCGGGTTTACGATGCTGGGAAGCAGCCGGGTGAGACGTTCGCCGACTACACCGACCGGGTGAAAAAGGACGAAATCCTCACCGCGTTGGACTGGAAATAGATCCAGAGACGGCACCGGTCCGTCGGTATCACAGGGTGAGCGCTGGAAAACGGTTCTCTCGCCGAAGCCGGTTCTTCCCTCGGAGCCGCAAAGTCCGTTAGCGTCGCAACCGACCCGAATGGACGAACCGCACATCGAGCAAGCCACACTGGAAGACCTCCCGCAGTTGACCGATCTCCTGATCGATCTGTTCGCGCAGGAAGGCGACTTCGAGCCGAACCGGGCGAAACAGATGCGAGGATTGCGACTCATCCTCGAGCAGCCGAACCGCGGAAGGATTTTCGTCCTTCGGCAGAACGGGACGATCTTCGGAATGATCAACTTGCTCTTCACGATCAGCACGGCGGAGGGCGGCTTTGTCGTGGTGCTGGAGGACGTGGTGATTCACCGCGATTTCCGCGGACGCGGCTTTGGCAGCCGGTTGCTGAAACACGCCGTCGAGTACGCGAAGAAGAAGGACTTCCTGCGAATCACGCTGCTCACCGATCGCGTCAACGAGCAGGGGCAGAAGTTTTTCCGCCAGCACGATTTCTACGAATCCAAGATGATCCCGTTGCGGCTCATCTTGAACACCGGCGGCTAGTGGCGACGCCGGAAACGTTCGTCGATCTCGGGTTTGCGCGAGTCGATACCGACCGCCGGCGGCGGTGCGGGATTCCCGAAGTGGTCTTCGCAGAGGGGAAGACACCGGAGGAAGTGCTGGCGATTGGCCGCACCATCCTGGCGAACGATCCCGTGCTACTGATCACGCGTGCGAGCGCTGCGCATTACGAGATGTTCGCCGCGGAAGTTCCCACGGCCCGTTGGCATCCTCGGGCGCGCTGTATCACCGCGGAAGCTCAACCACTTCCTAAAATGACCGGCACGGTCGGCGTTGTCTGCGCGGGCACCTCCGATCTACCGGTCGCAGAAGAAGCAGCGATCACGCTGGATATCTTCGGGAACCGGGTGGAGCGCGTGACGGACGTGGGCGTCGCGGGGCTGCACCGCCTGCTGGCGGAACGCGAGCGACTGGAGGCCTGCAATGTCCTGATCGTCGTCGCCGGAATGGAAGGCGCATTGCCAAGCGTTGTGGCCGGACTGGTCAGCAAGCCAGTGATCGCAGTGCCAACGAGCATCGGCTACGGCGCGAGCTTCGGCGGAGTCGCGGCGTTATTGGGAATGCTGACCTCCTGCGGAAGTGGAGTGACCGTCGTCAACATCGACAACGGCTTCGGGGCGGCCTATGCGGCGACGCAGATCAATCGCCTACTTCACACCGCTTCAGCCGTCAGATCTGCCGAAAGCTGAGGCGTATTCAGTGACTGGCTTCGCGGCGCCGATGGCAGATCCAAAAAAAGAAAACGCCGCAACCCGAAGGTTGCGGCGTCTCTGAAGCTTTCTGCCTGAGTGCCTTGTGAAACTAAGCGCTCGGAGCGTCCTCGTGGCTCTGAGCAGCCGCCTTCCGACGGCGATTGATCAGATTCGTCCCGAAGACAAGGCCAAGAATGCCGGTGAGCGGAATCAGCGTCGAGGCTTCAGGTACCGGGGTGATCCCGTAGCCGATTGCCGTCTCTTCAAAACCGCCTTGACTGGTGCCGGTCAGATTGGCGGAGATGTTCGAGCCGAACTGCTGATACATGTAGACGTAATCCGTTGATTTCGCTGCGTTCGGGCCGGCAAGAAACGATGCTGTCGGGATGAAGAACGCGATGTCTGCCTGCCCGCTACCGGAGTTGAGGTCGTTGTACTTGATATAATTGTCGCCCAGCGAATCAAGGTCGAACCGTTTGATCCCAAGCGCATCGACGTTGGTCGTCGTTTGCTTGGTCTGCGCCGTGGTATAAAGCTTTAGCGCATCGAGCGAGATCTTCGACTTGTCGGTGGAGTTCGGCTCGTTGATGTCGATGACGAACGAATAACACTCCACGCCGCCGATTTGGACCTTCGCGAGGTCCTTCAACTGGATCTCATGATTCCGTTGCGGCTCCCGGTTTGTATCGAACACTCCCTTCCTTGCGGAAGTGTTGTAGCCCTGCTCAGTGCCATTCGCCTGAATCGTGAGGAATGGGTCAAACCCTCCGGTCCCCGTAGGACGGGTGAAATTGGTTGTGAAAATCGCATCGCCGTAAGCCGTTGCAATGACAACGGTGGACTGGGTGGTGAGATCACCCACGACAGCTTGCGCATGCGGCGAGACCGCGAGCGCAAATAGTGAACAGAACAGAACAGTGTGGAGCTTCATTGGGGTGGGCGGATCTTTATCACAATTATGGTTTGGTCAACAGTATAGGCTTTCGCAACTCGCGCCTACTGCGCGGTCAGCCCGCTAAACAGCGACTTTTCTTCCGGCAACACAGTTGCCGCCTGACCCATTTTCGCAAAGCTCGAGGCCTCCGTTTTCTCACCCGCGGCGTCGAGAAGTAAAGCGTAGTAACTTGCTATGGCGGGTTCTCTCAATTGCTCGGGAGAGAGCTGTTTGAGGATCGCCAGCCCTTCTGCGCTCCGACCGGCTTGGTGCAGGGCGAATGCGTAGGTCGAGGCGAACTCCGGATTGTGCGGAGCGTTGGCGTGCAATTGACGGGCGCTCTCGAGTGCCGCGGGGGCATCCCGTTTTAGCAATAGCGAAAGCATCGCCACATTGTTTCGCGCCTGTAGATTGTTCTCGTCCACTTTGAGCGCCGCTTCGGCCACTCGGAGCAAGCGGCTCGTATCCCCGTCCTGCCGATACAACCGGTGCAACATTTGCAGAGCCCAGTCCGGGTTGGGCTGCTTCGTTGCCGCCCAAAGCGTCTCCTGCAATTCATCGCGCCAGCCCCAGCGACTCGCCATCAACGCAAGTTTGCTGAGATGCTCTGGGCGACGCGCAGCGATCGTCGCGAAGGTCCAGGTGGTCTTGCTGTTGAAGCGATCGCCGAGTTCTTTCCCCGCTCGTGCTCGATAGGCGAGCCGGATGAATTCGAAATCCTTCCAATCGCCGGGCTCAACGGTGGCCATCAACTCCGACCACTTTCCCAACGCCACGAGGCACTCTGCACGTGCCTCCATCATCGCCCGATGGCCGCTGAGTGCCGGCGGCAAAGTTGCCGCCCAGGTGATCGCCTCTTCGGTGCGGGAAGCCATTCGCAACCAGTTCATCAATGCGGCGGCATCCGAGGGAGCTGACGTGAGGGCGGCGCTCTTCACCTGTTCGAGGTTTTTTTCCACTTCGGTGCTTTTGGTCGCCACCAGCAGATCGAGGTGCGCAATCCGGTCACGGAATTCGACGCCCGGGCTTGCCTGTTGTTCTTCGCCAAGGCGCAGCGCCTCCTCCAGCTTCTGCTCGCGTTGCAGCCAGGTGATCAGTGCCCGGCGGGCGAGCACTCCCACGCGTTCGCTGCCGGTCAGACGCCGGAGCGCCTCCACGGCTGCGTCTCGCTTTGACACGTCGGGTGAGTGGATGCGCGAAACCGCCAGATTGTATTCGGCGGCTTCGTTTTTCGGGTCAGCTTCCAACGCTTGCGCGAAGTGCTGGTCGGCCTCGGAGTATTGCCCCTGCGCCACCGCAGCGTTGCCGGCCGAGGTGTGAAACTGCGCCTTCTGATCCGTCGGCTTCCCGATCCCGGCCAGTGCGTTCTGCGCCACGCCCGCTTCGCCGTGTCGGAGTGCAGAATTCGCAAACGCCAGGGCGTCCGGAACGGAACCGGGCGCAAGGCCCGCGGTCGCGCGGCGCCACTCGACGCCTTCAGGCAAACCAAGCTTGTCCGTCAATTCGGCCATCGTGCGGTTTGCTTCGGGACTAAACTGGTTGATCTGAAGAGCCCGCCGGAGCCCGAGCGCAGCCTTCTGGTAATCGCCGCGCTCAATCAGTACCTTGGATTCAGCGACCAACTGCTTGAGCTGCCAGCTCCGGTAAACGCGCCAGCCACCCACCGACAGCACCGCAAGGAGCACGATCCCGATCAGCGGTTTCAGCCACCAGCGTTTGCGGGGCGTTTCGTCCAAAGTCTCTTGTGCCATAAACTGGGGCAGAGCAAAATCCCCGCCATGCGCCGATGCAAGCCCGCTGAATCCAGCTCGCCGAGAGCTGGTGGCATTGCACGATGACGGGCGAAGGGCTGAGGGGTTTTTGGAAGTGGCTCCCCGCCCTGATGCTTTGGCTGCTGCTCTGCTGGCACCTCTCGCATCATTGGTCGGCCGATCCGCAATATAGCTTTGGCTGGCTGGTTCCAGCGCTGGGCGCATACCTCGCCTGGGCGCGGTGGAACACCCGCCCCGAGCCGGACAAACCTCTCCTCAGCGGCACGGTGCTTTTCGCGGGCGTCGCAGCCGCTCTCTTTCTCCCGGTCTGGCTGGTCGCTCAGCCGAACCCCGATTGGCGTCTGGTGAGCTGGGCTTTTGCGGGGTTGGTCGTGCTCTTCAGCATGAGCTGCTGCGCAATGGCTGGCGGCGTTCCATGGATGACGCATTTTGCCGTTCCAACGGCGTTCATCCTGACTGCCATCCCATGGCCGAGTTCCGTCGAGATCGCCGTCATTCAGGGACTCACCGGCTTCGTCTCCACGCTCGCCGTTGAAATCCTGAACCTCACCGGCACGCTGGCGGTGCAACGCGGTCACCTGATCGAGGTCGGCACCGGCGTTCTCGGCGTGGATGAAGCCTGCAGCGGCATCCGCTCCCTGCAAGCCGCCTTGATGCTCGGGATTTTCCTGGGTGAAATGATGCGGCTCAGCGGGAAGTCGCGAGCCGGCCTCGTCGGCGCGGCGATCGTCACCGCGATCTTCGGCAATGTCGTGCGTGCCAGTTGGCTGGCGCATTCGGCCGCCACTTCCGGGCTGAGCTCAGTCGATCGCTGGCACGATTCAGCCGGTTATTCCATCGTCAGCGCCTGCCTGCTCGTGACCTGGCTGTTGGGCCTCAAGCTTTCGCCCCCTTCGTCCCCGGCAGCACCGCCCCACGGGCAGCACCGGCCGAACCCGCTTCCCACCGCATTTGCAGTCGCAACGGGGGTGTGGCTGTTCGCCTGCGTGATCGGGACCGAATGGTGGTTTCGCGCTTCCACCGACACCATCACGCAACTCGTCTTTTCGCCACCAGCCGACGCTCAGGAGATCACGACCATTCCGGTTTCGGACGCCTCCAAAGAGAAGCTGAAATTCGACGATCACCAGGCCATCACCTGGCGGGAGCCTTCAGGAGAGCGCTGGGTCGCTTACACCTTTCAATGGAACGCCGGACCGGCACGCTCCCGCATCCTGGCGCGCATGCATCGACCGGACATTTGCCTGAGTGCCGTCGGGCATCGGCTGGTTGCGGATCGAGGCGAGCAGGTGGTCGAAGCCGGCGGCATCCGGCTCCCCTTTCGAGGTTACTCGTTCACCTCAGGTGCAGGGACTCTCGAGGTGTATCACGGACTTTGGGAAAACCGGGCGAAAGCGACTGCTGCCGACCAGGCGGGGTTGGGTTCCTTGGCGGGAACGCTCCGCGCCGCCAGCCTTCGCGCCGTGCTGGATCGAGAACGTTACCTCGCGCAGCAAGTCATCGAGCTGGCCCTTTTTGATTACCCCACAACCGCCGACGCGGACGCCGCGCTCCGCAAACGTTTGCCGTTGCTGCTCCGGTCTGAGGCTCGGTCAGCCCGGTAACGCCACTTCGCCTACTCCGGAACTTCCACGGTCACATCCTTGACCCGAAGCTCCGAGCCCTGGCCGAAGAGATAAAAGCCGATCACGGTCCGGGTCTCCGGAGGGCGCGCGATCACGATCGGCGGCTGATCCCCAAGCGCGACCGCCACTTTGTCGCCACGGGCGGTGATCTCGCATTTCGTCCACGCGTCAGGAGCAAACGCAGCCGTTTGCGGTAGCAGCTTGGGCTGCGCGGCGGAGTAATCCCACACCGACGCCGTGTGCGCGCCTCCGAAACTGAGCGCGTGGCCGGTGAACTTCCCCTCCCGGGTCGAGCCGTAAAAAGCGAGTTCCGCCGCGGCTTGCGCGCCGCTGACTTTGATCTGACCGGTAAGCTTGAAGTCCTTCGCGACCATGTCGCTGAGGAGCGACTCGGGACGCTCCGCATTGCCTCGGCCGATCAACTCGCCGCCCTCGATCTTCCAAGCCTGGTTGGATCCCTTCCAACGGCTGAGGTCGTTACCATTGAAGAAGTCCGTCGCGTTCACTGAAGTCAGGAGCATCGGCACCTGCTGCCGCTGCCGCAGATACGCGAAAAGGTCGCGGACGCCTTCCTCATCGAGCGCCGAGAGCAGGCCTTCCGGCATCATCGATTGCTCGCTCACCTGGACCTCCGCGATGTCGCCGCGTTGCAGAGTGAGTGTGTCGCCGAGGGTGCGCAGACCGACCGCACTTTGATCTTCGCTCGTGATGATGCCGGAGACCGACTGGCCGTCTTTCAGCCGGACAAACGTCTGCTGGTAGTCCTTACCAATGACCGCATTGGGATCGAGGATGTTTTGCAGCAGGTAATCGATGTCTTCGTAAGCGCCGGGCAATTCCGGTCCGATCGTGCCGCCCGTACCGAACATCGTGTGGCAGACCGCGCAGGTCTGGCCAAAGATCGCGCGGCCGCGCGAAGCATCGGCGCGCACGATCAGGTCGGGAGTGAGGAACTCTTTGAACTTCGCGATCTGCGCCTGCTTCTCAGCCGACGTCGTTTTGACCATGCCCCAGTTCCTGGCGAGCCAGGTGTCGATCTCCGGTTCCTTCAAGCTCTGCAATTGGCGCGCGAGCGGTGCGGTGATCGCTGCGCGTTCGATGGTTTTGGATTCAACGGCAGCGATCAAAGCCTTCGCGGTGGCGGGCCGCGTCAGCAGCACGTTCAGCGCGTCCCGCTTTTCTGCAGAATCAAACCCACCGAACCCCGCGATCAACGCCGTCGCGATCCGCGGATCGTCGTAGTTCGCCAACCCGCGAAGGGCTGGACCGCGCAACGCGCCAGGCTGCGCGATCAGTTCGAGCAATAAAGGCAGCGCCTGCCCGTCCTTCGCGGCGACCAGTGAATCGAGCGCCGCCTTCCGCGCCGCTTCGTCGGCAGTCGAATCCGCGAGCGCCTGGCGCATCTCGTCGAGCGCTCCGCCGCCGCCGAACGTCGCTGCCAGCGCCTGCGCCTGCTGCCGGACTTCTTCGTTCGGGCTGGTTTTCAGCTTCTCGTAGAGTTCATTCCAACCCTCCGGCACCGCCAGCGCTCGCTTCCCTTTCAGCGATGCATTCATCCCCTTGAGAATGTTCACCTGCACGGCCGGGTTCTCGATCCTGGTCAATGTGCGAACGAGCACATCGAGCGGATTCGCCGCTTTCTCCTGCGCGAAAAGACTCCCGCTGAGCACCGCCGCAGCCGAGGCGGAAAGTAGCAGTCGCTTCATTGCGCCTGGGCCGTAGCTGAGGCGGCCATGCGCCGGGTGATGAATTCCTGCACCTGGGGAATCTGGCACCCCGCCAACAGTTCAGCGGCTTTGGTAACGTTCGCGGCCACGGCAGGTTCGGCGGCATACCAAAGCATCAGCGGCAAGTTGTGATCCTTTGCATCCTCCGCACGGGACGCGAGTCCCTCCAAAACCGGCCACCGTTGAGCCACTGGGATGCGCTGCGCGCCCGAAGCGAGGTAAAGGCGAACCACCGGCGAAGGATCCGCCTTCGCCATTTCCGCAAACTTCAAAAGCAGCGCTTCGGAGGGAGCACCCGCTTCACAGGCAAGTTGCACCGTCCAGGCGCGCACCCATTCTGATCTCGCGCTGAGCGACTGGACCGCCAACGCCTCCGTCAGTCCGCCAGTGCAGTGCAAAGTCCAGAGCGCCCGCAGTTGACGCGTCTCGTCCGGATTCTCGGCCAGCATCTTCGCGAGGGCCGCGTGTACTTCGGGTTTCGGCCCGCGTTCCTGCAGAATCCGCCGCGCGTGCCGGACGAACCAGTCGTTCGCGTGCAACTGCATCTGGACCAACTCGGCGTCGGTCGCCTTGGCGAGATCAACCGGCTGAGCTTTCGCTCCCTCGTAAACGATCTTGTAAATGCGCCCGTTCGATCGGTCAGTGAACGCGCGCTGCTGGTGGCAGGGCACCTTGTCATACCAATCATTCAGGAAGACCGAACCGTCCGGGCCGTATTGCGGGCTGAGGCCGCGGAACCACGGATCGTTCGCCACCAGGAAATCCATGTTCTTCACCGCCTTGTATCCCGAGCCGCGCCGCTCCATCCGCTCGTTGCGCAGCTTGTTCATGTGAATGTCCTGGAAAAAAAACGTGTTCCGGAACTCCGCCGGCCACTGGCCTCCGAGGTAAACCATGGCGCCGCAGTAGGCGCGCTTCTCGTACTCGAAGTCGGCAATCGTGCCGATGTCTTCGTAGGTGTGTTTGTTGAAATGCGAACCGGCCTGGCGGTGATAACGCGCGCCCTGGATCAACTGCCACATGTGCGGGATCACGCACGCCTCGAAGAACGCCTGGCCATGGTCGTTCCAATCGACGCCCCACTGATTGCTCGCGCCTTCCGCATAGACCTCAAACTTCCGGGTGACCGGGTGCAACCGCCAGACCCCGGCGTTGATCGGGGTCCGCTCCGCTTTTGGAGTGCCGGGCGCGCCTACGTTGGAATTCGTGAAGATGCCGTGCGTGCCGTACATCCAGCCGTCCGGACCCCACGTGAAGTTGTTCAGGGTCTCGTGCGTGTCCTCCCAGCCCCAACCATCGAGAACTGTCTCAGGCTCCCCGTCCGGCTTGTCGTCACCGTTCTTGTCTGGAATGAAGAGCAGATTCGGCGGGGCGCCGACCCAGACGCCGCCGAAGCCGACCGCAATGCCGGAGGCGAACGTGATCTTGTCGTGAAAGACCGTGCGCTTGTCGGCTTTGCCATCTCCATCCGTGTCTTCGAGGATCAGGATCTTGTCCTTCGCTTCGCCGGGGCAGTTTGGGTAGTTCGTGTTCTCCAGAACCCACAGACGTCCGCGATCGTCCATCGTGTAGGCGATCGGCTGCACCACGTCCGGTTCGGCCGCGACAAGTTGTGCGCGAAAGCCCGGAGGCAGACCCATTTTCTGAGCCGCTTCGGTCGCAGGCAGCGCTTCGGTGGAAGCAACCGGGCGCCGTTTATCGGCGAGCGGATCCTCCGCGCCCCGGCTTGGAACGACCGCGGAAAGCACGAGGAAAATTGACGAAACGAGGGGGAAACGCATGGGAGTGGAATAGGAAAGCGAACCGCGCAAAGCGTCAACCCTTTGGCCGAGTACTGCCTTCCCGGCCAGCGGGATGCTGCTTTCGTGCGACCGCGTGCTAAGCCGCGGGCGGGCGAACGATGGCCGTGATGCTCGGCTGTTCGGCAAAGTATTTCCGGGCGACGCGCCGGACTTCCTCGATGGTCACCGCTTCGATCTCACGCCGCATCGTTTCATGATGATCGAAGCCGAGGCCATAGAGTTCATCCAGTGCGCAGGTGAACGCGAAGCTGTCGTTCGACTGATTGCGAATATCTTGCGCGCCCAGGTACTTCTCCCGAGCCCGGGCCAGTTCGGCGGCGGTCAGCCCGCCTTCGGCGAGCTTGCGGATTTCATCCTGCAACGCGGCCTGTACGTCGGCCACTTTCGCCGGATCGGTGCCGCAATAGAAGACAAACGGCCCAGGAGCGAGGCCGGCCATTTGCGAACTGCCGACGAAGTAGGCGAGACCCATCTCTTCGCGAATACGGAGGAAAAAGCGGGAACCAAGATCGCTGCAGGCTTCATCGAGCAACTCCAAAGCCGGGCGATCCGGGCTGAAGAGATCGGCCGCCTGGAAGCCGGTCATCAGCACCGCCTGTTGTTTGTCCTTCAGCTCCTCCACTTCGACCGAGCTTTGCAGCGGAACCGGCTGCGGCACGGTCACCAGTGCCGGTTCGCCACTCACCATCCCGCCCAAAACTTCCTCGACCAGCGCCTGAACTTCCTCCGAGTGAACCTTTCCGAAAACGCCGATCACGCAGTTCCGCGCGACCAGGTGGCGGTCGCGAAAGCGCTGCAAATCATCGCGGCTCAGGCGCTTCACCGACTCCACTTCGCCCAAGTGGCGCAATCCGTAGGGATGCCCCGCGAAGAGCCGCGCGCGCAGAAGATTGCGGGCGACTACGGTCAGCTCTTCCTCCTCGGCCTTGATCCCGGCGAGCTGCACTTCCTTTTCGCGCGCGATCGCCTTCTCCGGCAAACTGGCGTGTAGCAAAACGTCGGCAAGGATCTCCAGCCCAAGCCGCAGATCCGGCTCCATCACTTTGACAAAGACGTTGATCGAATTGTTACCCGCGTCGCTCGAAATGCTGCCGCCGACCGCTTCGATCTCGTCAGCGAGCTGTTCCGCGGTCCGGTGAGTAGTCCCTTTGAGCAACACTTTCGAAAGCAGGCGCGTGATGCCGTTGTTCTCCGCGGTTTCGGAAAGCAGGCCGGCTTTGACCGAGGCAACCAGCGTGACAAGTGGCAGCCGCGCATCTTCCCGAACCAGAAGGCGCAAGCCGTTCGCGATTTCGGTGCGGCGGACTTCGCCGGCTCGCACTGCGGATTGCTCGACTCTCACGGTCGAGAGCGTTCCGGGCGGATTCAGCGACGTGACCGTGAGGTTTTGATCCGTGCAGTATCGGCCAGTCACCCGCGCGATGTCGGCGACGGTGACGCGCTGAATGGCGGCGAGGTAGTCGCGGGAGAAGTCGAGATTCCGCGTGAGGATCCAGTTCGAGCCGAGATCGCTGGCCTTTCCGCGCATCGTGGTCACCGCACCGAGTTGGTGGCTGAGCGATGCCTTCTTCGCTTTCTCCAGCTCCGCGGGAGTGATGCCCGACTCGGCAATTTCCGCCACCATCGCGAGCATCTGATCCTGTGCGGCACTCCGATGCTCGGCATCAAGTACGGCGTCGATGCCGAACAAGCCCGGCTGGCCCGGCGCATAACACCAGGCGTCCACCGAATGCACCAGCGCCGCGTCTTCGCGGAGTCGCTTGTAAAGGCGGGCGCTGCGTCCGTGGCCGAGCACCATCGCGAGCACATCGAGCGCCGGGATATCCGGGTGCGTGAGCCCCGGCACATGCCAGGCGAGGTTCAGTCGTGTCAGCTCGGTGGCGAACTCGATATGGGATTCACGCCGGGCAAGTTGCGGCGGCTCCTGCGGCATCAGCACGGGCGGCAAGCTCCGGCGAGGATACGGCGCGAAGATTTCCGCGAGCTGGGTGTGCACCGCCGCGGGATCGATGTCGCCGGTCACGACGAAGAACATGTTGTTCGGCACGTAGCGCCGCCGGTAGTAAGCCATCACCTCGTCGCGCTGCATGGCGTCGAAGACATCGAGATGGCCGATCACCGGGAAGCGATAAGGGTGTTCGCGATATGCGGTGGCGAAGAGCGCCTGTCCGCTCACCCGGTCCGGGTCGTCATTCCCCATCGCGAATTCACGCCGAATGACCTCCTGCTCCTTCACGTATTCTTCCGGCGGCAACGTCGAGTTCATCACCGCGTCGCTCAGCAGTTCCAGCGCGGTGCTGGTGCCGCGCGAAGGAATATCGATCCAATAAACAGTGCGATCGAACGAGGTGTAGGCATTGATGTAGCCGCCCGCGTCCTGAACGCGCTGCGCGAACTCGCTGGCGCCGCGCGTTTTCGTCCCTTTGAAGAGCATATGCTCGAGCAGATGCGAAAGCCCGGCGCCAAGATGCTGGTCTTCGTGGATGCTCCCCGTTTCGATCCAAACCTGCACGCTCGTCACCGGCGCGCTGTGATCCTCCTGAACGATGATTCCCAAGCCGTTGGGCAACGTAAACGTCTGCGCGTCCGTGGCAGGGAAAGTGATCGGACGAGCGGAGGAAGTGAGCGGAGAATGCGAGTGGTTCATCACGCGAAGAGCTGAGTGCGATGGGTGGGATGGCAGGAGGCGGGCGAAAACGGGCCCTACTCATTCCATCCGTCGGGCTTCCTCGCAAACCGCGAGCCGAAGTTAGTTTTTGACCGGCGACCCCGCGTTCAGCCGCGGATGCGCCGACGGCTGATCAGGAAGAAACGGCGCCACGAACGCCTCCTGAAAGGAGTAGCCGGGCTTGAAATCCTCAATCGAATCGCGGTCCGTCTTCCCGAAAATCCCGACGCGGATCAGGTTAAACACCATCTCGCCGAAATCATCGCAACGCTCGACACCCCAGTAACCCAGGACGGTCGGCACCATGGGGCCGAACTGCTTCAACGCGTATTGGCGAATGCCTTCCAGCAACTGCTGCCCGCTGACGTGCCCGATGCCTTCTTTGGCCTTTTTGCGCTGCTTGATCGTGTAATCAAGCGCATCACGCAGGAAGTGGTAAGCCTCACGATCATAGCGGGGATCCCGGCTGTGAATCAGATCGAGCGCTTCACCAAAATCGAGTTTCTGCATAGGATCATTGCACTTCCGAATCAGCCGGGCGGGCGGGGAACCCACCCAGCGCGCGAGGTGTGATGCACCACGCGCGGGGCTTCGAAAACTGCGGCGCGACACTATGCACGATGCCTCGGACCGTCAACTGCTCCGTGGATCTCGCGAACTTGCGCGTTTGTTGCGGCGGGAAAGCAGCTGAAACCCCGGAATGAGCGCACCTTTCGGGGTGCAGGAACTTTCCCGAAAGCTGCCATTGACGGCTTCCGGGCGCCCTCCTACGCTCCACCTCTGCTGATTCCCAGCAGCATTACACCAACCATTTACCCAAGGGAAAACACATGCCTGAAGTCATCGTGCGCAAAGGAGAGCCTATCGATCGCGCTCTGAAACGTCTCAAGAGCAAGCTCGACACTGAAGGAATCATGGACGAGATCCGGCGCCTCCGCGCGTTCGAAACGCCCACGCAAAAGACCAAGCGCAAAGCCAAAGCCAACGCCAAGCGCGCGAAGGCCAAGTTCCGCTTCAACTCTCAGTAGAGCTCTCGAAGGCCGGAGCCTGCCGGTTGCGAGAATTCCGATTTTGATTCAGCCAGCCCTCGAAAGTGGGCTGGCTGTTTGTATTTCAGGGCATCACTCCGGATGTGTTCAGCCTTCAGGCACTGAGCAGTACGGAAGAGGGAACCGAGATCCCGGGAGGCGATCCCGCTCAGGTCGGCTCGCACTCGCAGACCACGCGGAAGCCGACGTCATTCGACGAGTAATCGGGAAGATTGAAGGCGCGGGCACTCGCCCGAAGGCTTCCTGCGCGTGATTTCCAACTGCCTCCGCGATAATTTCGCTTCGCACCGCCGGTTTGACCCCGGGGATTGACCCGCTCGCGACCCTTGTAGGGTTCAAAGCAGTCGAGACACCACTCGAAGACGTTGCCGGCGAGATCCTCGATCCCAAACGGGCTTGCTCCTTTGACAAAGCTGCCGACAGGCGAGGTCTCTGCAAAACCGTCGTCGATGTTCGGATCACGCCACGCGAAGTTCGTATTTTTGTCCGCAAAGTTCGCGTAATGGCCTGCGTCGAGGCGCTCCCCCCAAGGATAGATGTAGCCTTCCACTCCGCGCGCGGCGTACTCCCACTCCGCTTCGGTCGGCAGCCGGTATTTTTTCCCTTCGCGTGAACTCATCCACCTGCAGAAGCTCTCGGCTTCGCGGCTGGTCACATACACGACGGGGTGCTCTCCGTCGGCCCACGGTGCGCGCTTGTTTCGATGCGCGGCGTCGAATTGTTCGAACTGCGCGTTCGTCACCGGAAACCGCGCCATGTAGAAGCACGCCTGCGTCACCTGCCCGACGGGTTGCTCGTGCGGCTGCGCGTCTGGCGCCGCGCTCCCCATCATGAAGGAACCAGAGGGAACGAAGAGAAACGCCATGCCCGTTGCGCTGCGGAAGTTTGGGTGATCCTGCCGCTCCTGGGTGCGCGCGAGAGGCGACGTGTTCACTACCTGCACAACCGGTTTAGGCCCTACGGCAACTCTCGGCGCCGGAGCCGCTTCCGCCTTCCGCTGCGCGGGAAGCACGGCGGTTCTCGGCGCGGGCGGCGCGATCACCCCGCCGCGCGCAGAGGCGGTCATCGGCAGCGGCGGCATTCCATCCACCTGCTCAAGATATTCATCGATCAGGTCTTCGGCTTCGCCCCCGGTGAGTCCGAGGCTTTCACCCAGATTGCACATCGCGTCCCGCTGATCGTCGCTCATCTCTTCGCCCTCGAGACAAAGACGGGACATCCGCAAGATGCGCCGGAACTCTTCGGGCGGTGTTTTTCCCTCGCCGAAGACAACATTCCCTTGAGCAGCTCCGACAGCCGCCGCAAGCGGTACTTGCGCGGCCGCTCCCACGCGTACCGCGCCGAGCCGGAGCAACTCCGCATCCACCGCACGCTTCATCTCATCGCGTGAAAGCCCCAGATTCCGGCCACGCTCATACAGCCGTTGCTCGTCGTCATCGCGCAGTTGGTTGTTCCCCAATGCGAACGCCAGAACTTTCTTGAAATCCTCGAGCGCGTTCAGGATCGCGCGGTCATGCAAGGCCAGGTCAATCCGAGCGCGCGCTTCGGGATCGAGGAGGATCGTCCGCGCTTCCGCCAGATACCTCGGCGCGTCGTCGAGACCGCCGCGCAACAGCTGCGCGAGCGGATTGCTCGGCTGATTCTTTAAGGGCAGCTTTTTCTGCCACCAAACGAGCAGTTTGCGGCAGTTATCTTCGATCAGCTCCGCCGTCGGATTTGAATCAAAGCTCAGACAGAGACGCGCATAAACGTCGTCTGAGTTGTAGTTCTTCCAGCCATCCCACCGGGTCGGATTGTCTGGAAGCGGATCGGGCAGGGACACGTCAGCGGATAGGCACGAATGCTAAAGCACCGTGATCTGAAGGAGATCTGCGGTCGCGGATTCGATCTCACTGTCGGAGAGGCCGGTATTTCGGGCAATCTGCACGCGGTTCTGACGGCCGTATGCGTCCACGATCACCTCGAGCACCTGATTCTCATTGTAGGTGTAAGTCAGCTCGACCGGTGAACCCTTTGGCAGAAATGGCGGCAGCTCGATGTCGCAGATTCCGAGCGGCGTGCATTCGGCCGGCACCGTACTCTCACCCTCGACTACGCGAACAATCGCGTTCTTCATGTTCGCCTTGGCCGTGCCGAAGGAGTTCTTCGTCTCGACCGGCACCGGCGCCATTTTCCGGATCATCGGGAAGACGTACTCCTCCACCCGCGTGTCGTCCCAAAGAACCACTCCAAGGGTGTGCGTGGTGATGTTGGTCACCTTGATCAACGAGCCGTCTTCACCGGAGAATCGGTCACGCACCTCCTGCGGCAGGATGCGTTCGCCGAGCACATCTTCCTCGCCGAGCATCGAAAGGACGCCCTGCATCGCCGCACCGATTGCGACGGCTTCATCCGGACTCACGTCATCCGCGATCGGCACACTCGACATGCCTTTGATCATCTCGCGGACGCTCGGCATGCGCGTCATGCCGCCCGTGAGTAGGATGCGGTCGATCTTTGTCCAATCGAGCTTCGCTTCCTGCATCACGATTTCACACGTGGTTTTGCACTTCTCGATCAAATGCCGTGCACGGTTCTCAAAATCCTCACGGGTGATGTCGAGCTTCACGCTCTTGCCGTTGAAGCTGTGCACGATCGTGGTCCGCGAGCGGCTGGAGAGCTGAATCTTTGCAGTCAGCGCACGGTTGTAGAGGTCCTGATAGCTCTGCAGATCGAGCAACGGATTGTCGTTGTGCAACTGATCAAATTCCTCGGCCACCCAGTTGACGATGATGTCATCCCAATCCTTGCCGCCGAGCCGATGGTCGCCGTTGCTCGCGAGCATGCGGATGTGATTGCTCTCGATGCGCATGATCGTCACGTCGAAGGTGCCGCCGCCGAGATCGAAGACAAAAACCGTCTGCTCCTGCTCCAGCTTATCCAGGCCGTAGGCCAGCGCGGCCGCCGTCGGCTCGTTGATGACCTGGAGGACATTCAGGCCGGCGAGCTGGCCGGAATGAAGCGTCGCCGTCCGCTCGGCATCGTTGAAATAAGCAGGAACCGTGATGACCGCGTCGGTCACGGGTTCGCCGAGGTATTTCTCCGCGTCGGCCTTGAGCTTGCGAATGATGATCGCGGAGAGCTCTTCAGCCGAATAGATCTTGCCGTTAAACTCGCGGTGGAACTGGGACTTGCTTTTGCCCATCTCGCGCTTCACGAAATCGACGATCTTCTCCGGCTCCGCGACGGCGTTCTGTTTGGCCATCGTGCCGACGATCGCATTCGTCCCGTCGAAGAGAATCACCGACGGCGTGATCCGCTCGCTTTCGGTGTTGGGGATGATCTGCGGTTTGCCATAAGCATCGATGTGCGCGATCGCGCAAAACGTGGTGCCAAGGTCGATACCGACCGCTTTCCGCGGCTTTGTGGGTTTATCCAAATCGCTCATTATAACAGGGTCCGAAAGTCTCAGTTTTGGAAGTGCAGCTTGCGTGCCGCCGGGGGTGGTAATGTTCATTTGGCAGGGGCGGCGGGGGTCGTCTGATTGGTCGTCGAGAGCGCGTGCAGGTAGCCTTCCTTCCACTTCCGCATGGCTACCTCTTCTGCGCGGAGAACGCGGTCTTTCCACATAAAGCCTCGCTTCAAGGTTTTGGTCACGAGCATGTCTTCGTCTGGATCTTCCGCGATCTCGATCGCAACCACACGCTGCGTCTGTTTGTCGAGTCTGCCGAAACCCACCGGCATCATCGTGACCTCCAGCCGCGCCAAAATCTCGATCAGGAACTCGCAGTGATGCTCCAGATTCGTCTCCATCGTTTTCATCCGCGTCGCGGCAATCGCCGCCGCCTGGCCGGGCACGCGGGTCATATCCGCGGCGGCGTCCTTCATCTGCAGGTGAATCTTGTTGAGGTCGTCGTAGAGCGAGATCAGATCGCGAATGATCGGCTTTTGCACCGATTCCATGAGAAACCCGTCCTTGTACCCTTTGAGTTCTTCATGCAGCGCATCGAACATCCGCTGGCTGACTCCATTGCGGTTCTCGAGCATCGCCTGCAGGCTCTCGATGAGTTGCGGTAAAGGCTTCTGCACTTCGGCCGACTCTCGAGCGTTCTGCTCGATCTTTTGCAAAAGCTGCGAGTTCTCACCGGTCGCACGGGTCACCGCTTCCAGCCCGAGCACCATCGGACGCATCATCTGTGGGAGACTGGCGTAGGCACGCAGCACCCGCTCCTCCGAATGCCGCACTGCATCCTTCGGCGCCGCGTCCTGCTTGGTGAAAAGCCCTGCGGTATTCTTGGTCTCGTTGATCTGTTGGGCCGCTTCCTCGAAGAGACCGCGCAACTGCGAGTCAAAGTCGGGTTCGGAGAACGGTTCGGGTTCGGGCATACCCCGACTGCTATCAGCCGGATTCACGCCAGCTCTCCGAGTTTCAGATTCGATGGAGATGAAAATGCCTTAATTCGCACCGAAGTGCTTCCGAACGGCTGCGATCAGGCCGGGGATGTCGTACTTTTTCGCTTCGACATCCACCTTCAAGCCCAGCTCTCGCATGGTCTGCGATGTGACCGGTCCGATTGAAGCCGTCTGCAGATTGGCCGGCCAGGGGAGCTTTAAAGCCATGAAGTTGGTCACGGTGGAACTGCTCGTGAAGGTGATCAGATCTGCGCCTTCTTCCGCGAAACGTCGCGCGGCTCCGCTCACATCATCCGTCTCCGGCACCGTGCGATAAGCGACTGCTTCATCGACGATCGCACCGAGCTTCGCCAGCTCGCGCGGCAGGACGTCGCGGGCCTGTTCGGCTCGCGCGAGCAGGATGCGGAGGTTCTCGACGGAGCCGTCTTTTTGAAACGCCGCGATCACGCCTTCGGCGACAAATTCCTCCGGCTGCAAATCCACATGCAGGTGATACTCGCGGACCTTCGCCGCGGTGGCCGGCCCAATCGCCGCGATCTTCGCACCGCCGATCGCCCGGGCATCCTGGTAAAGCCGGTAGAACATGTTGAAGAACGCTTCGACACCATTTGGCGAAGTGAAAACGATCCAGTCGTATTGATGCGAATCCTGCACCAGTTCGCCGAATTCGAGCATTTGCGTCGGCGGCTCGATGCGGATGGTCGGGATCTCAAAAACGTCCGCGCCGAGCTGCCGCAAGCCGCCGGTCAAGGCTCCTGCTTGTTTCCGGGTGCGGGTGACCACGATGCGGCGGCCGAAGAGCGGGCGCGTTTCAAACCAGTTCAAACGATCGCGCAGCTTCACCACATCTCCAAACACCGCCACGGCCGGCGCTTGAAAACCGGCCTCCATGACTTTCTGCGCGATGTCCGCCACGGTCCCGCGCAAGGTTTGTTGCCGCCCCGTTGTCCCCCAGCGCACCAATGCCACCGGCGTCTCCGGCGCGGTGCCATGCTCGCGAAGCCTGGCGGTGATCGCCTCGATCCGCTCGACGCCCATCAGCATCACCTTCGTCCCCGGCGAGACCGCAAGTTGCGCGAAATCGAGGCTGCTATCGGCTATCGCAGGATTCTCGTGCCCGGTGAAAATCGTGAGTTGCGCGGTGTGCTCGCGATGGGTCACGGGAATGCCCGCATAAGCCGGCGCGGCGAGGGCAGACGAAACGCCGGGAATCACTTCAAAGCGCAGCCCCGCCGCCGCGAGCGCTTCGGCTTCTTCACCGCCGCGGCCGAACAGAAACGGATCGCCGCCTTTGAGCCGCACCACGCGTTTGCCGGCGCGCGTTTTCTCCACCAGCAGCGTATCGATCTCGCCCTGCGCAAGCGTGTGCTGGCCCGCCTTTTTGCCCGCGTAGATGATCTCCGTCCCGGCCGGCGCCCAGCTGAGGATGTCCGGGTTGCAGAGGTAGTCGTAAACGATCACCTCGGCCGTCTCGACGACCTCTTTCACCCTGAGGGTGACGAGACCCATATCGCCAGGGCCGGCGCCGGCGAGGTAACAAACGCCTTCAGACTTTGCGGACTTCATGTGCGGGAGACCATGGGATTGGTGAGTTCATCAAAAACTTGCGCGGCGACGACCTCGGGGTCAGTGCCTTCCGCGGCAGCCTCGGACGGCGGCGCGGACTCGTCCGGCGAGAAGAGGACTGCCTGCATCCGCAACTGATCGCCCGTGAGTTCCGTGCGCACGCCAACAGGCAATGCGCAGTCGCCGGCGAGGAGCCGTTGCAACTCACGCTCGGCACGAATCGCAAGGTGCGTCGGCGAGTGATCGATCCGGGCCAAAACCGCCGTGACTTCCGCGCGATCCGCTCGGCTTTGCAGCGCGATCGCGCCTTGTCCGATCGCTGGGAATAGGCGTGCGCCCAACGATTGCGCGTGGAAGGTGCCGACCTCGGTCTGGAGCGATAAGCCACTTGCCTCGAGGGCTTCTCCCAGCCAGCCGAGACGGGCCAACCCCGCGTGAGCAAGCACGATCCCAGTCACATCGGGATCTTCAAACAGTTTACGCAGCCGCGTCTGCACATTGCCCCGCCACTCGCGCACGCGCAGATCCGGCCGCAGCCATTGCAGCTGCCGCGCCCGGCGCACGCTACTCGTGCCGATCACGGCGCCTTGCGGCAGCGCATCAAACGCCATCGCTGTTTTCGTGATCAACACGTCCGCGGTCGGTGCGCGTTCCAGGACCGCGGTGACGGTCAGCCCCGGCGGATTCTGGCCGGGCAAATCCTTCAAGCTATGCACCGCGACATCGATGGTCCCGGTCAGCAGGGCGTCTTCGAGTTCTTTCGTGAAGAGCCCTTTTCCTCCCGCCTCATTTGCGCGGATCAAACTCAGGTCCAGCTTCTGATCGCCGCGCGTGACGAATACCTTTTGCTCGATCTCCAACTCGGGGAAAACGCGACTCAGCGCGATCCGGGTCAGCTCCGCCTGGGCGAGGGCCAAAGCGCTGCCGCGCGTGCCGAGCACGAAACGCGTCACGATTTCAGTCCCCCGGAAACGGCGGGCGCAAAGCCTTGCGGCGCGCCGGTCCATCCGCTGGCCAGCCACTGGCCAAACTCTTGCGCGTGCCGCTCGATCATCTCCTCGCAAACCACCAGTTCCTGGCGGCGCACATTCATCGAATCGTCGGCGATCTTTTGCAGCGAATCGATGTCGTAGAGATACACCCCGTCGAGGTCGTTCACCGCGGGATCGATATCGCGCGGCACGGCCAGATCGATGCAAAACAGCGGGCGATCTGCCCGCGTGCGCATCACCGGGATGAGTTGCTCTGCCGTGAGCACGTGATGCGGCGCCGAGGTCGAGCCGATGAGAATATCGACATCGCGGAACTGGTGCGGCCAGTCTTCGAAATGCAGCGCGGTGCCACTCATCTTTGCGGCCAGCGCCGCGGCGCGATCGTAGCTGCGGTTGGCGACGAAAATGGAACGAACGCCGCGGGAGTGCAAAGCTCCGGCGGTCAACTCGCTGGTCTCTCCCGCACCGAGGATCATCACCTTGCAACTCGCGAGTCGTCCGAAGATCCGTTCCGCGAGTTCGACCGCGACGCTGCCGACGCTGACGGCCCCGCGCGTGATGTTGGTCTTTGTGCGGACTTCTTTGGCCACGTTGAAGGCCCGCTGGAAAAGCTTGTTCAGATGCTTCGACGTTGCACCGGCTTCCGCCGCGGCGGCATAGGCTTTTTTCACCTGCCCGAGAATCTCCGTCTCGCCCAAAATCATCGAGTCCAGCCCGCCGGCGACGCGGAAAAGATGCCGGATGCTCGCAGCCGTCGGGTGTTGGAAGAAATGCTCGGCGTCCGCGTCGCCGATGCGTTCCGCGAGAAACTCCTGGACGGCAGCGACTCCGGCGCGGTGATCGTCGGCGGCAATGTAAAACTCGACGCGATTGCAGGTGGAGACGACGACGGCTTCCTGCACGCCGGGTGCCGCTTTCAAACGGGTCGCCACCTCACCCGCGTGCGTTTCCGGAATCGCAAAGCGTTCCCGCAACTCCACTGGCGCGGTGTGATGGCTCAGGCCGAAGCAGACGATCTCCATGTTCAGTAGGAGACCGCGTCTTCGATGAAGGTGATCCCGGACAAAGTGAGCAAGACGGCGGTAAAGGCGCCCACGGACATCCAGGCAGCGCGGCGCGGGCTCAGCCGGTGTCCTTTGCTCAGCGCGAAAATGCCGCCGTAGAGCAGCCAAACGCCGATCGACCACGCGATCTTCACGGCGTGCGACTGCAGGTTGCCGATCATCAGGCCGGCGAAGATCCCCACGGTCAGCAGCATGAAGCCGGTCACGATCAGACGCCGATTCGCCACCGCCAGATCCCGGATCGGCGGCAAATGGTAGAAGAAGGAATGAATATGGTGGGTTTTAAGTTGTCGCTCCTGAGCCAGATACATGACCCCGGCGACGCAGGCCAAAGCAAACGCGCCGTAGGCGACCACCGAGATCGCGGCGTGCAACTCCATCCAGGCATTCGGCGGGATCTTTGTCCGCGTCGGCAGATCCTTCAGGCCAAGCAGCGCGCCGATCTGCAGCAGAAAGACGAGCGGTGACGTGAAGAGCCCCAGCAGCGAGAGCCGGTAAGCCGGTCCGATCAGCAGGTAAAACAACACCATTGCCCACGCCAGAAAGATGAGCACTTCGAAGATGCTCGTGAGCGGACAACGGCCCACGCGTTCGCCTCGTACGTAGAGAAACGCGGTCTGCAGCCCAAACCCGGCGAGCAGCGCGAAGAAATTCAGTCGCGACGGGCGATACACGCGCGCGCCAAGTGCGTGCATCGTGTAGGCAAAGCCAAACAGGAAGCAGAACGTGGAGGCGATCAGGAGCAGGCGGTCCATTCGACGGGGGCGGGACTTATATCGGCGCGGTCCCGGTTTGGCAAACGGCGGGACGTACCTTCGCACAGGATCCACCCAGCCCCGCCGTGTCTTGCAACTCCCCTGCCCCTCTGCCAGAACCCTCCGCCATGTCACCTGCCGACCTTCAGCGTGTTCGCGCGGCGATCCGGGATGTGCCCGATTTCCCGAAACCCGGCATTGTCTTCAAAGACATCACGCCCGTGCTGAGTGATGGACCGCTCTTCAATTTAGTCGTCGGCTGGTTCGCGGAAGCTGCGCGGGCGCAACGACCGGACAAGATCGTTGGCATCGACGCCCGGGGGTTCATCTTTGGCGGGGCGGTCGCACATGAACTCGGGGTTGGTTTTGTGCCGGTGCGCAAGAAAGGGAAACTGCCCTTTCGCTGCGAAGCAATCGCCTACGCACTCGAGTACGGGGAAGCCTCCGTCGAGATGCACGTGGATGCTTTGCACCGCGGAGAACGGGTCGTCTTGATCGACGATCTGCTGGCCACCGGCGGAACCGCGGCAGCAGCGGTCCAGCTGATCAAAGCCGTGGGTGGCGAACTGGCCGAAGTCCTTTTCCTTGTGGAGTTAACGTTTCTTTCCGGGCGAGGCGCCCTGGGGTCCACGCCGGCACGCGCCTTGATCGAATACTAACCCGCTGGCGGGGCTGGCTTCCGGGCGGGTCAGGGCACAGCACTAGCTATCCTCGCTGGGGCACATGCCCCCGTCCGATCTGCCGTCTCACTTCCCTACCTTTGCGAAGATTCGCAAGTGGCTGGCCGAGGACGGCGGAGTCTCCCGCCGCCTTCTCTGGTCCGCCTGCTGTGCGGTCGTCCTGATTCTGATCGTGGCGGCGGTTTTCCTCACGCTGGCCTGGCGCAGCCGCCAGGACGATACGAAGCGAGCGCAGGCCTACGAGTCGTTGCGCCTCGCGCAGGCCGCTGAATCCAATATCGCGCATCTGGACGCGGCCTATCGCGCCTACCTGCTCACAAAACAGCCCCTCTATTTTCAGCGCTTCGTCCGCCACCGCACGCGGGTTCATCAGCATCTCACGACTCTTTTGCCGATGCTGACGGAGAGTGCAGCGCGCGATCAGGTTCGGACGTTGAACGCCCATTTTCGTGAATGGCTCGATCAGTCTGCATTGCCCGAGATCTCCGCCCTTCAATCCGGGCGCGAGCGTGTTGGTCGCCCGCAAGCCAGCGCCACTGCGGACGACCTCCGCGCGTCCGCGTCTGCTCTGGTCCGGAGTCGCGCCGCGGTCGTCGAACAGGCGGCAGTCGCCAGCGATCGGCAGAGGGCCTTGCAAACAGTCGGGCTGGTCCTGCTCGGTGGGCTCGGCGTGACGTTTCTGATCCTCACTTCGCGGGCGAGCTACCGCATCTTCCGCGATCACCTTCGCAAAGCCGAGAGCGCCCTCGCACAAACCCACAGCATCATCGCCACGACGCTCGACGGCGTTTTGATCGTCGATGATCAGGGCTGCATTCAGTCGATGAATCCGTCAGCCGAAAAGATGTTCGGGCAGCCGGTCGAAAAGATGCTCGGCCAGAACATTTCGCTGCTGATCCCGCAACGCCTCTTCTTTCACGATGTCGCGAGCGTCGGCCGCGCCACGCTCACGGTCATGGGCCAGCGGCAGGGCTACTACCCTTTCCCGATCGAGATCAGTTTGAGCGAGCTGAAGGTCTCGGGCCGCCGGCAGTTTTGCGCCATCATTCGCGATGTCACCGAACGCAAACGCGGCGAGGAAACACTCAAGCACATTGGGCTCGGCGTCACCGCTGCGACGGGTGAAGAGTTCGTCCGCTCACTGTTGAAGCAGCTCTCCAAAGCGCTCGATCACGACCGCGCCTTTCTGGTGGAGCTCGGGAGCGAAGGCGACCCGCGCACGATGTTGACGGTCGCGGAGAAGGGCGAGTTGCGCGCCAGCGAGCCTTTCGACCTGCAGAACACCGCTTGCGCCGAGGTGCTCGCCAAGGGTTACCGCGCTCATCTCGCCGGCGTGCGCGTCGAGTTTCCCGAAGATCCGCTGCTCGCGGAAGCTGAAGCCGAAGGGTTTCTCGGCATCCCGCTCGCGGATCACCGCGGGGTCGCCATCGGCGTCATCGGCATCCTTGATCGGCAGCCGCTCAGCGATACCGGGATCAGCGAAAGCACGTTGCGCATCTTCGCGGCCCGTGCGGCCGCGGAGGTCGAACGAAAGCGTTCGGAAGAAGCACTCGCCGCGGAAAAGGAACGCCTCGCGGTCACGTTGCGCTCAATCGGCGATGGTTGTCTGACGATCGACAACGAAGGACGGGTGCTGACCTTGAATCCGATCGCTGAGCGCCTGACCGGCTGGAGCCAGGACGCGGCCGCGAACAAGCCGCTCGCCGAGGTTTTGCACTTGCTGGACGAGCGGACGCGCCGCCCCTGCCAGCACGCGTTGCAACGCATCGCCACCAGCGGCACTCCGGACGGCATCACTCTCCCGGCCGTGCTGGTTGCGCGCGACGGCACGGAACGCCTGGCGGAAAGCAGCAGCGCGCCGATTCGTGATCGGAACGGTCGCAAGCTCGGCGTGGTCATCGTGCTGCGCGATGTCACCGAACGCCAGAAAGCGGAGGAAGAGCGCCAGAAAGCCGAGAAGCTCGAGTCGCTCGGCGTCGTGGCCGGCGGCATCGCGCACGACTTCAATAATATCCTCACGACCATCCTCGGAAACATCAGCCTGGCGCTGGCGAGCAACCCGGAGGAGCAAGTCGCGACGCGGCTGGCAACCGCGCGGAAAGCGATCGGCCGCGCCCAGGAACTGGCCGGGCAATTGTTGACGTTTGCGAAAGGCGGTTCGCCGGTGAAACAGCCCACATCGATCGCGCAGCTCATCCACGACACGGTCAGCTACACGCTTCGGGACTCGCGGACGCGCTGCCACTTCCAATTGCCCGACTCCGTCTGGCCGGTGGACGCGGACCCCGGCCAACTCGCGCAGGTCATCAACAATCTGGCGATCAATGCCGAGCAGGCCATGCCGACGGGCGGCAGCCTGCATCTCACCGCGGAGAACCTCGAACTGCATACCGATTCGACGAGCCTCGGTTTGCGCGCCGGAAAATGGGTGCGCTTCTCGATGCAGGACGAAGGCGCCGGCATTCCCGAGCAATACCTGAAGAAGATCTTCGATCCTTATTTCACTACTAAACCGAAGAGCAGCGGACTCGGGTTGGCGACCGCTTACTCGATCGTGAAGAATCACTCCGGGGTGATCCTCGCCGAAAGCCGCGCCGGGCACGGCAGCGTCTTCACGGTCTGCCTGCCGGCTTCGGAAAAGAAGGTGCAAGCGCTCACCGTGAAGGACGCGCCGGTGCCGGTGGGAAACGGGCGCGTGCTCGTGCTCGATGACGAAGAAGCGATCTGCATGCTCGTGACCTGCGCGCTGGAGCCACTCGGCTACGAAGTGACCGAGACCCAGGACGCGCTGACCGCGATCGGCAAATACCAGGAGGCGATGAACTCCGGCCGCAAATACGATCTGGTGATCAGCGACCTCACGATCCCCGGCGGGATGGGCGGTCAGGAAGCCATCCAGCGCCTTCGTGCGCTCGACCCTTCGGTGCGGGCGATCGTTTCCTCCGGCTACGCCAATGATCCGGTGATGAGCCGTTACGAAGACTTCGGCTTTAGCGGCATGATCGCCAAGCCGTACGAGATCGACGCGCTCGGCCGCAAAGTGGCCGAAGTGCTCGCACAGGCCGCGAAACCCGGAGTGATCTTCCACGATTTCGAGCGCCGCAGCGCCTGACCCCGCGTCAGTTTGTGACGCCGGCACTCTCAGGCCTGCGAATTCGGGAAGACGCAGGTTGCCCGAAACCTTGGACCCCCAAACGATCTTGGTAACCTTGAGCGACCCGCGCATCGCCGCGCGTGTCGATGCAGTCAGCCTTTCGGGCGGAAACGTAGAGCTGCAGTTTGCCAAAAAGCTGGGCGAGCTTTCGTTGCCGCCGCAGACAACCGGCAACCCGGACTTCGTTACCAAGGACACGCCCGTGTCGATCACCCGTGAGAGCGCCTTTGTGGCCGTGCCGGAAAACTCGGGAGCGGCCGTGCAGCTCCGCTACTATCGCACGGCGAAGAGCACGACCGCCGATGGCGTTGCCGTGTTTGAGGATCCTTCAAACTATGCCGTCTCGCGCGGAAACGTCGGACGGGCACGGGCGAGAAACCGTTTTCGTTCACCGCTGATCCGACGCTGGAAATCCTGACGCGGGATCCCGAGTACCGGGCAATCCGGGTGAACTTGCAGATCAGGGCGCGGGAATTCAGCCGGCGCCAGAACACGAAGTTCAATTCCGATCTCGCGGTGAATACGGCGGTCATCTGGAAATCCGCGGCGCACATTCAGTACGCCTCCGCGGTCCCGATTCCGATCGTGACGCCCAAGCCCGCGACTCCGGTGCCGACGCTCACCCCAACTCCGGTTCCGACTCCCGAACCGACCCCGACGCCAACGCCCACTCCGAAGCCGACCGATGTGAACCCCAACAATGATGGGTTCCGCGAGATCCTTGAGAAGCCCGCCACTGGTTATACGGATCCCGCAACCATCGCTCCGTACCGCTTCTACAATCAGGCAGCACTGAAGGTTTCTGTGAAGCAGGTGATCGTCGGCGGGGTGGCAACCCAGACCGTGAGCGTCCTCGGTCGAGATGGAACGCCGGTGAGCGCGACCGTCGCCGCGAAGGTGGTGGCCGCATTGGGAAATCGACGGCCCATCCATGACCGACGCGAGAAGCAGGACGTCTCCGTCACGCCTGTCGATGTCACCAAGCTCGGAAGCGCGATCATGGAGATGAATGCGAGTGCGGATCCTGCGAAGCACTTCAACGGGATCGTTCATTTTAGCGACGAGAGCGCCGACGCGAACAAACGGGCTTTCCGCCTCGAAAACGCCTCGCAACTTCCCACCTACGACAAGGCCATTGATCTCCCGTCCAACGAGCGCGGCTTCTCGGTGGCGACGGACGCGGGACTTTATATCCGCGGCGACTACAACAGCTACACCGGGACGGCGCAGGTGCCCTCAGCGGTGCTGGCCGACGCGGTGACGATCCTTTCCAACAACTGGAAAGATGAGAACGCGCCGAACCCTCTTTATGGCGTGGACGATACGATCGATCCTTCCCTGACTGTTGCTGGAAGCGATCGGCGCGCGACCGATACGACCGTCCGCACCGCCATCATGGCGGGTTCGGTCCCGACCGGCTACGACCCGACGCCAGCCCTCCCGAACAATGGCGACAACTATGGCGCGAGCGGCGGTGCACACAATTTTCCCCGGCTGCTGGAGAATTGGAGCGACGTGAACTTCAAGGGCTCCATGGTGCAGCTCTTCACGTCGAAAACTTTCACCGGCCAGTGGCGGACCGGCGACGTTTACACGCCGCCGAATCGGAACTGGAGCTATAACGAAGAGTTCACCAAGCGACCCTCACCCGGCCTGTTCGCGTTCACCACGTTTTCACGCGGCCCATGCGTGCTCCTGGTTCGGCTCAATCAGCGTGAAGAGCTGCAGGTCATCGTCACGGCTCCGGAAACCGAATACGCCGAGGCTTCGGCCGCAAGCCTGGCCTGCCTGCAAAGCTGGCATAAGAAGTAAGTTCCGACTCGCCTGCTGAAGGGCTCGTCGGTCACCGCCGGCTTACATCTCCCGCGCCCATGCCGGCCGGTCGCGCAGGTGGTAGAGCATCTCGCCGGCTTTGGGAACGTAGAGCACGCCTTCCTCTTCGCGTCCGGCATACGCGGCGGGATCGATTGATGCAGGATCTCGGTAGCCGAGGTTGATCCGGCGGCAGACTTCCTCGGGGATACTCGTCGCGAGCGTGACCTGGATGCGGCAACGCTCGACACCATCTTCAAACGTCCCGATGCCGCGCACATGCGTGCTGTGCGCGAGCGTGCCCCAAGGGTAGTGACTGAACTTGTCCCACTGCTTTCGGAAGTAATCGCAGCAGTGGTAACCGATCTCTTCGATCACGCGCCCATGCACGACGCTGACCTCGTGAATGTGCGGCGCGTAGATGATCAGTTCGCCGCCGTCGGCGACCACCGGCTCGAGCTTGTACATGCATTTTCCACCGACCCAGAGCTCGTCGTACATCTTCGGCGCGCAGCTCAGCACCGTGTGGAAAGGACGCTCCTTGTATTCAATGTGCAGCCGCTTCGAGAGCTCGCTCGCGTCGTCCCAAGCTTCCTCTGGACTGCCGATGAAGAGCCCGGCGAGCTCCGCCTTTTCGACCACCATGCAGAAGCAGAGCTTCGGCACTTCCACGAACGCGGCGGCGCGATCCACCACTTTGCGCACCGGCGTCCACTTGTTGCCGATGATCATCGGGTTCGTGACGACTGCACCGAGCCAATGGAAGAAGTTCAGCACTTCGGGTCCGCTGACGCCGGGGAACAGGTATTTGTTGCCGCCGCTAAAGCCGACGACTTCATGCGGGAACACCGGACCAATGATGATGAGCTGGTCGTACTCGAAGAGCTGCGCGTTGATGTTTACCGGCACGTCCATCTCGAAGAGTCCGCCGCTCAGGTCGTGGATCTCAGCCGCGGAGATCGTGCCGACGTTGCGGAGCGCGCCGGGATTGTCCCACTCGTGATTGAGGAACCGCACGTCGCGAAACGTGGAGCGGCGCTGCTCGAGCGTAATCTCCAGCCGCTCGCAGATCGCCTCCTCGCTCATCGGCGGGTGCGTCCCGAGCGCGATCATCACATCGAACTGCCGCGTCGCCGCGCCGATCTGCTCGTGCAAACCCGCGAAGAGCATCCCCAACGGACAGGTGCGCGTCGCATCCGGCACGATCAGGAGAACGCGCTGATCCTTGTAGTCCTTGGCGGGACAGGCTTGTGCAATCAGCGCCGCGCTTTGCTCGGCGTTGAGCGACGTTCCGGGGGTGGCCGTTTGCGAGAGGCTGGGCATGGCCCAAGGTTCCGCCGCAGCGGTGCCGGTGGCAATTCCGGAGTGAACCGCGGAGCGAACGCGGCGCTAAATGGTCTGGCTTAAAAAACCGCCGTCCACCCGCAGGTCGCTGCCGGTCACGAAGCTGCTCGCCTTCTCGCTCGCCAGGAACACGCATGCACCGATCAGTTCCTCGCTCGTCCCGAAGCGGCCCATTGGCGTGTGACCCAGGATCGAGTTGGTACGGGCGGTGGGCGAGCCATCGTCGTTGAAGAGCAGCTTGCGGTTCTGTTCCGCGGGGAAGAACCCGGGGGTGATCGTATTCACCCGCACCCGTTTCGGGGCCCACTCGCGGGCCAGAAACGCGGAGAGGCTCAGCACGGCGGCTTTGCTCGCGCTGTAGGCGACGACTCGGGAAAGCGGCAGATGTGCGGAAACGCTGGCGATGTTGATGATCGATCCACGGCCGCGCGCACACATGCCGGGGCCAAATTCCTGACAAGGGAGCAGGACGCCTCCGACCAGATTGAGGTCGAAATTCGCGCGCCAATCCTCGAGCGCGAGCGTCTCGAATGCGCGCTCCGCCGTGACCGTCACTTTCGGATCATTACCGCCGGCTGCGTTGATGAGGATGGTCGGCTCACCGAGCACACGGGCAACGGTCTCGTGCGCCACTTGCAACGAAGTGCGGTCCATCGCATCGGCGCTCACGAAGTGCCCACTTCCACCCGCACTACGAATCACCTGCACGCGCGCTTCGCCTCGCTCCGTATTCCGACCGACGATGGCGACGCCCGCTCCGGCAGCCGCGAGGCCTTCAGCCAATGCACCGCCGAGCACGCCGGTCCCACCAATTACCACCGCAACTTCTCCGGAAAGATCGAAAAGGGATGAACTCACGACGGAACGGATGTGGGATGCATGGCGGGAAAGTATGAACTGCTCGGCGCGTCGAGAAGGTGGAACTTGGAACCTATTTCCAAAGCGCCGCGAGCAGAAACCACCCGATCATCAACGCGGCGATAATCAGCTTCGCGACGATGCCCGCAGTCGTGCCAAGAAACGTCCCCCATGTGGATTTGCCGGCAGGCAGGAGTCCTTTCCCGCCGAGCAACTCCCCAAGCAACACGCCAACCAGCGGTCCGAGGAAAAGGCCGGGCAGGCCGAAGAACAGGCCGACAATGGCGCCCAGAATGCCGCCAATCGCGCCCCAACGTGTCGCGCCGAATTTTTTCGCGCCGAGCGTGCCGCTAACGAAATCGAGCACGTAGGAAATGATGGTGAGAACGGCGAGTCCGGAGATCGTGAACCATCCGATGCTCTTGTCCGGACCCAGGACGAAATGATGCCCGACCGCTGCGAGCAGGATGATCGTGGTGCCGGGCAGGAGCGGCAACACCGTACCGACGAGGCCGAGGAACATCACCACGAGCGTGAGCGTCCACCAAAGAGTTGTCAGCGCGGATGGAGAGAGATTCACAGTTGCGGCGCCGAGAGTCGGCGCCTAGACCGTGTAGCTCAACTTCAAACACACATCTCATCATGCCACTCGCCGTTGGAACCAAAGCGCCCACGTTCACCCTGAAGTCGAAGAACGCCGAAGGGCTGGTCGATGTGACCCTGCCGGTCCCCGGCAGACCGACGGTGCTCGTGTTTTTCCCGCTCGCCTTTACCGGTGTCTGCACGGAGGAGATGTGCAGCGTTTCGCAAGGGCTTAGCGCTTACTCCGAAGTTGGCGCCGAAGTAATCGGCATCAGTGTGGACAGCCCTTTCGCCCAGGAAGCATGGGCCCAGAAAGAGAAGATTGGGGTGACCTTGGTGAGCGATTTGAACAAGGAAGCGGCCAATGCCTATGACGTGCTCTTCAAGGGCATCGCCGGGATCGGCGACAGCGCGGCACGCGCAGCCTTTGTGATCGATGCGAGTGGAGTCATCCAGTATGCGGAGCAGACGCCCACGCCAAAGGACCTACCGAACTTCGACGCAGTGAGAGCGAAGCTCGCGGAGCTACGCTAGCTGTTCCGGCTGCGCGGCTGACTAGTTGGAAGTAGCGGGACGCTCGTCCCCCGGAAGCATCTCCTGCCAGGTGCGGAAAATCTGGAAAGAGCGGTCGGCCGCTTCAGGAAAACTGCGCTCCGGCGCGATGGTGACCAGCACCACCTGGTCGCTGTCATTGAGATTCACGAAGGTCACGCTCTGCAGGTATTTCTGCCCATTAACCTCGCCCGAAAGTGTCAGTCGGAAACTCTTCCAGCCATTGATCGGCAGTGGATTGAGAACCTCCTCGAGGATCGTCACCCCTCGCGCTGGCATCAATCGCTTCGCTCCTTCGCGATAGCGCTCGAGAGCGGCGCCCTCAAACACGTCCGATGGCGAAAGCCGCGACCGTGACAGCAGGAACTTCGCTTCCTTCAGCTTGGTGAAGCGGAAAAGCGCGCCGTTACCCTCGGCGGTGACTTCCGTTTCACGATTGAGGCTGAGAACGAACTTCTTTTCACCGTCGCTGAAATAGAGCCGATGAAAGGTAATCCCGTCAGCGAAGGTATCAATGAAGCGCGGCGTCAGATCCAGCGCCGCAAAGGACAACTGCGGGAGCAGTCCCACGAGGATCAGGAAGTATCGAAGTCGCATCAGATTAGTATTTGGCCCAGGTGCCTCGGCTCCAGATGACAGCATCAAGGCTCCCCGGCGGGGGAGTTGAGCGAAAATTCTCGTCGAAATTCCAGCGGCGTAGCGGCGGCCGGAAGATCACGCCGGTATCCCAAGCTCCCGTGAAAGTCTTACTTTGGTAGAGTTCGACCATCGAACCGAAGTAAGTGCAACTGTCGTCCGTCCAGTTCTCGAGGAAGCGGGGGAAATTATTGGCCCCGCCGCTGTAGCCATACTGCGCCCCTGAGGGTGGCTGGTATCCGGAAGGCATAAAGCCGGAGACAATGGCGGTATTGTAGGTGGTGTGCGTCGCTGCGCGATCGGTCACGGGGAGGGCTGCATTGGCATCGTTCCAACTGTTGGAAAGGAACATCACGGCATCTCCGATAACGGCTGCCGGCTTGCGTGTGTAGCCCGTCAGTGTCGGAGCATCCGTATTGTTCGGATTCCCTCCTTCATTCGAAGGGACAAGCGCCGGGTTCGTAGTAGCCCCGGTATTATAGTCACCCTGGATGTAGATCGGATTCTCACTGACGACGCTGAGGCCACCGTCCGGGAGCACTCCGCCGTTCTTCAAACGAATCGACTTTGGCTCAGGGTCCAGGGCGGTGACAGGCGTCGTGTCATGCACGTAAATGACGCTGTTGAAGTTGCTAACTCCACCCTTCCGCAGGGTGTCTGTTAATTTCGCCACATCCACAGTCGCCACATCGACGTTCTTTCCCTCGCGTTGGTCATAGATGGTCGTCCGTTCAACAACTGTTTGGATGATATCCGTCTTGCGTGCCGCATTGAGCGTGGTGCCGTTCTGGGTCGTGACCGTGACGAGCGGACCATTCACCTTCACAACAATGCCCGCCTTGTTATATAAGCGCCGGGCGGACAACTCCACCGGGTCTGGATAGCTGCTGTTCGGAGGCTCGATCAACTCACGCATGCTATCGTTGTTGGGATTCACATCCGTGGTGTTGAGTACGGAAGCCGGCTCATTGCCCAGCGGTTCGAAGCGTGGCACTTGCCGCACCTGCTCCGCGATTCCGTCAGGATAAACCGGTGAACGGGTGGCATTAGGGGTCCACCCACTCCACATATCCGAGAAGGGAGGATCGGAGCTGTGGCTGTATCCCTTGGCGTAAGACACACCATCCAGGAACGTGAGAGGCACGCCGTCCTGGCCGCTGATATAAGCGAACGAGTTGGTATGGACCAGTCCGCTAATGATCATCGAGGCTGGCTTGTAGAATTCGAGGTTATCCTCGAAGAAGAACATAGTCTGGAAGAGGGGGACTTCGGAATACTGGAACCCGCGCTTCACCCCTGCCCGCAGGTTATACTGCGCGGGAGCCTGCCTCACCTTGGCTCGCGCTTGATAACTGTAGGTGCGGCCCCGCCATCCAGGATAGTTGATGACTTCGATGGTGACCGGTTTCGGAGTGGCCACCGGCGCGCCATATTCGTCAAGTGCATCGATCCGCAAGGGCCCCCTTTCGGCAGTCGACGCGTAGGCAAAGCCGGGAAAGCCTGGCTGAGTGAGGTCCGAGTTGGCTTCCGCGGTCGTGATTGCACGGTTCTGCTCGATGATCCGGCGTTTCCAAATGGCAAAGCCATATTCCAAGGCACCTTCCGCGGCAGCCTGGGCCGCCACATAGTCCCGGCTCCGATCCGTCTGGCGCGAGCTGTTACTCGTCGAATTCAAAGCCGCCGCGACAAACCCGGATACCACGACAATCAGGATGAGGGCGACGACCAGAATGTTGCCCCGGCAGGGTTTAAGATACATGGCTTACGGATTAACCTTCGGCCGGACGTAAGTCTCGACGCGGCTAAAGGTGTTGAACTCATCGACTTGTTTTCCGAAAAGGCGGCGATCGTAGTCGCTCGCCCGAACCCTGAGGGAGAACGCGACAAAGTTCTTCCCGGCGATTTGAGACATTGAAAAAGGCGTGGCGTCTTCGCCTTGCAAACCGATCTGGTCCGATACCACCACGTACTGCGTCGCGTCATGGACGTTTGGAACTGGTTCGAAACGGTCGTAATACCGCAGTTCCTTTCTCGACCCGTTGGGAAGCACGATGAACGCTACGGGTCGCACCAACTTCGCGGTAATCACTGTGGATGAGACAAAAATGACAGGCGTCCCGAGCGGTTCCGTCAGCGTGACGGTGATGGGCTGCCGTGCGGAGTTAATCGCACCGACCACGACGGAAGCCACTCGTGGCCGCACGGTAGCATCGGTTCCATCGATGCGGATTACATCCCCGGCTTTCGGCAACGGTGGCGAGGCGAGCGCATTGGTCGATCGGGTGAGCGTCATGCTGGTGGTGGTCGCAGGGAGTCCGGTGACGGGCGCAGTGACGACATAGGGTGCGCCGAGAAACTGATCCACCTTTACGCCGGCGGCCGGCGCTGTCGCCGGCGCACCCGTAGCGTCAATCAAGCTCGGATTGTTATCCCCCTGCTGCAATACGTTCTCGACCCGATCGAGCGCGGTGCGCATTGAGTTGCTCGTCAGGTTTAGTGAGAGGTTCTTGGCTGCGAGAAACATGCCCGCATGCATGAACATAAACACCGCGATGCCGATCGTACTGGCGATCGCGCCACTCACGAGTAATTCGACGAGCGTGAAGCCCCGAGTTGCAGTTGATCGGATCAAACGCATGATCAATCCTGAGCGCGTAGCGTGCTCATCTGGTAAGTGTAGGGCTTCGCTCGGTAAGTATAAGTGAGTTGAAAGCTGACGCGACGGACGTCCGCCCCTTCACTCCCCGGCTCCGCCAGCACGGTCCGCAGCAAGGTCCCCTGCACCACCGCTCCCACCCCGCTGCGCGGCGTTACCACATCCACCAGACCGTCCCCGTTCCCGTCTTCGTCGTAGATCACCCCGGCAGCGGGAGTAATGGCGAGGACGGCAGGCGCCGCAGTGCGTGAGAACGGAACGCCCAACGCGGTATCGATGTTCCGTTGCACGACGGCACGCGCGTTGTTCAGCGTCCGCATCGCAGCGGCTTTTCGGTTCATCTCCACGAGCGCGCGGACTCCCGCAACACCGCAAAGTAGGATCATCGCCATGGCGACGATCACCTGAACGAGAGCCATGCCCGCAGTTTCAGAGCGCCCGTTCCCCAGGCGACCTTGCGAGAAAGGGGCGCAGTGGAGTCCCACTCCTTGCTGAAGCTGACGGCCTGACATGTGTTCTTCGAGATGGAGCAGTGCATGTGCCACGATCCGGCGGCAGCCAATCTGAGAACTGCTTTGCTGCGCTCCATTCGTCCCGTCACCACTGTTGGCACATCCTCGAGCGGTCCAACCGCACCTTCGTCCGAAATCACCAGCCCCCCGCGCCAGCCGCTGGAAACCGCAATCTTTCGCAACGCTGCGAAAAGTTACCTCAATATTTTGGGTCAGATCTTAGTCAGCTGGGCTGATTAAGAGAACGATCTCTCCCCTCACCGATCGTGCCGAGTAGTGGGCGAGCAACTCCGGGCCGGTCCCGATCCGGAACTCCTCGAACTGCTTGGTCAGCTCCCGGGCGACACACACCACGCGATCCGGGAAATGCGCGGCGCAGACCGCCAGGGATTTCAGCAGCCGATGCGGTGATTCGAAGAAGATACTGGTTTCGCGGCGTGACGCGGCGGCGAGCAGGTCGCGCTCACGGCCGCCGCTTTTCGGTGGAAGGAACCCGCCGAAATAGAACTTCTCCGCCGGGAATCCGCTGCCGATCAATGCGGTGAGCACCGCGCTTGCCCCTGGAATGACTGTGTAGGGCACACCGCGGCTGATGCAGGCACGAAGGAGTCGGTGTCCCGGGTCGCTGATCCCTGGCAGTCCGGCGTCCGTAATCAGCGCGACGCGCTTCCCAGCCGCCAACTGCTCAATCAGTTCGGCCGTCCGTTTCGCTTCATTATGCTCGTGATAGCTCAGGAGCGGCTTCGAGATTTGCAGATGCCGGAGCAAGTTGCCGCTGTGGCGCGTGTCTTCGCAGGCGATCACGTCCACTGACTTGAGCACCTCGATGGCCCTCAAGGTGATGTCGCCGAGATTCCCGATCGGAGTGGCGACGAGATACAGCACCGGTGCGTCAGCTCAGCAGCGAACAGCGCGTTCGGGAGCGCTTCTCACCAGCCTTCGGAAATCTGCGAAACCAGACGCACGGCGAGATCCTCCGCGGCGAGTGGGATGGCCTGTCGTTCATCCTGGTTCACATCGGCCGCGATGGTGTCGGAGCCGGTGACGAAGAAGCTCGTCTGCCCGATGACCCCGCGCGCATCGAGCTCGCGCCCCGCCTTATCGACCAGCCGATAACGCACCCGGAGGATCAGTGTGTATTCCCGGGTCTGCAGCACATTCCCGCGAACACTCCGGGCAGGGCGCCGCTGGATTTCGTCGAGCGTGCCTTCGAGGATCGCATCCGCATCTGCCTCGCGAGCGACCCGATAGGTGCCATCCTGCTGGATCTGCTTGATCACCGCATTGGCGAGCAGAACCTCCACGCGAGGTTCCAGCGTTTCGTTCCGAAAGCTGCCGACTGCAATCGACTGCACGCCTCGCATGAGCTTGGGCTTGATCGGCCCGACCGTGTATCCAGCGCAGCCGCTGAAGATCACTGCGATCAGCGGCAGGAATAGGGCAAGCCTCATTGCGGTGGCCGGGGCAAGCCTGTGTCCGTGTTCGGCAATTGCTCCGCGGCTGGCAAAGGCGGCTCCACTGCGGGGATCGGCAGGATGCCGTCCGGTGAGGTGCGGAGCTTCGGCTTCCCAGGAGCCACTTCGACCGGTTCCGGCACGACCACGGGCGGACCTGCGTAGTCCGGACGCGAAGCGGTATCAATCCGCGCCTGCAATTTGCGGCGTTCCTTCGCCTTGGCCCCCGTTTCGGTCCGCTCCGGACCGCCGCGGAGCGCATCTTCGCCGAACTCCGTCCGCAGCGCTTCGATCCGCGTCTTGGCGAAGTTGCTCTCCGGTGAATCGGGCTGCTGCTTGACCACCTCGTTGTAGTAAATGACCGCCGCCTTGTACTTCTTCGTCTTCTCGTAAAACTTCGCGATATCCAGCGAGCCCTTGGTCACCCCACCCTGGAGGGAACGCATGTTTTCGCGAGCCTGCGGCACCTTTTCGCTCTCGGGGTAACGAATGACGAAATCCTCAAACGACTCGCGTGCTCGTTGTTGCGAAGCCGTATCGTAAGAGCCTTCGCGGGCTTCGCGGAGCCGCACGTAACCAATTTGATACTGGGCGTCATCGGCGATCGCATCCGTGGGATACTTCGCGACGACGACCTGATAAGCCGCGATCGCTTCGGGATACTTCGCCTGCTTTTCCAAAGCTTGTCCCACGTTGAACTGCGCCAACGGCGCCCATTTGCTAAACGGCGCGCGTTTGAGAATGCCTTCGAACATCTCCTGAGCGCGGGTCATCGACGACGCGAACGGAACCCCAAAGACTTTGCGCTTTTGACCATCCAGAAACAGCTTCGCGATCTTGAACTGCGCCTCGACGACTGCGTCGAAGTCCTCACCACGCGGATACTTCGTCAGGTAAACGGAATATGCCTCATACGACTTGTCGTAGTCGCCATTCGCTTCCAGCAGCATTGCCACTTTCCGCTGCGCCTTCGGGGCAAGTGCGGATTGCCCGTAGTTTTTGACCAGTGCCCGATACGCGTTGTAAGCACCGCCGCCGTCTCCAGCCGCTTCCTTTTTCTCCGCCTTACGCATCTGCTCCGCGGCGCTGCCTTCGATCTGCGTGTCTTCGCCTTCGACGCTCCACCCTTCGCTGGAGCGATAGATCACAGCCGCTTCGCTCACGCGGGGGCATGCAGTCGCCGCGAAGAGCGACAGCGCAAGGACGAGCGCGGGTTTTGACATAAGGGTGCGCACGCTAATGAACCGCTCCGGGAGCGTCAAGTGGCGAGCAGGCGGGCGCGGCGTGGTGGAAAACTGCTTTCGCCGAAGCAACGGACGCCTATGGTGCGCGGACGTTTTGGATCCATCCGCAAAGCTGAAAATCGGGACGTGCGCCTGGAGTTTCGAAGACTGGCGCGGGAGCTTCTACCCGGAGCATCTGCCCCCGGCGGAACGCCTCGCCTTTTACGCGCGGCACTTCGATTCGGTGGAAGTCGATTCGACCTTCTACAGCGCGCCGACCCCGCAGGTGGCGCAGCATTGGGCTGAGCGCACGCCGCCCGAGTTCGTCTTCACGTGCAAACTGCCGCGCGAGATCACCCACGATCGCAAGCTGCGCGACAGCCAGGAGCTGGTGCACGAATTCCTCCGGGCGATCGAGCCGCTTCGGTCGAAGCTCGGCTGCGTGCTCGTGCAACTCCCCCCGTTTTTCCAGATCCGGCAGGATGAAGCGGCCCTGCGCGGATTCGTCGAGTCGCTGCCCCGGGAAGTCCGCTGGGCCATCGAGTTTCGACACGACGGCTGGCATCTCCCGCGGATCGTCCATTTGCTGGAATCGCAGCGGATCTGCTGGGTCTGGAACGACGTCACGCCACTTGACCATCAGGAAGAGGGTGCGTTCGAGTTCCTCCCGACAACCACGGATTTCGCCTACGTCCGCCTGATGGGCGACTTGAAGACGAAGCCGCGACGCGACGAGGTTCGCGCCAGTCACCGCTACGATCGGCTGGCGTGGCCGCGCGACTCCTCGCTGGAGAGTTGGTCGGTGCGCCTGCGGCAATGCGTCGAGGAATTCTCGCGCGTTTACGTTTACGCGAACAATCACTTCGAGGGCTTCTCGCCACTC
>JAQGOK010000097.1 GCA_028293645.1 Chthoniobacter sp. | reverse complement strand
TGAGCCCGGCGCTCAGCCGTCCGGTGCACACGCGTGCCTCGTGCCTTGCTGATGACAGGGCCGTCTATGCTCCGCAAAAGCGACCGGCCCATAAAGGCTGCAGCATCGTCGAGCTGATGATCGCCGTGGCGATCGTCGCCGATCTGGCGGTGATTGCTGTGCCGTCGTTCGTACGGTCGCGGGAAATTGGCGCAGAACGCGCGCTTTGTGAGTGACCTGCGCACGGCGGTCACCGCCTACGAACTTTATGCCGCTGAGAGGAACGCGTATCCCGTCGAGGTGGAGGCCGGCATCCTGCCCGCCGGCATGCAAGTCTATCGCGCCCGGATGGATTGGACCGGGGTGAACTCACTGGGCGGTCGATGGGACCTGGACTGTGGCGTTGACAACACGATCGCGCAGATCACCACCCATCCTGCCCCGCGCCGACGGATCTGCGGATGATCGATGTCGATGAACGGTTGGACATCGGCGTGCGAACGACCGCCGGTTTCGCGGAAGGTCGCCTACCCTTTACTCCTACATGACCGAATAAGCGCGTGGCGGAAGGGTCATCCCGCCGCCGCCAGCACGGATCGGTAAAGCGCGAGGTATTCATCGACCATCTTTTGATGGCCAAAGCGGCTCATCGCGCGATCGCGGACCGCGCGTCGATCGAGCTTCAGCGTCGGTTCGATCAACTCGGGAAGCGCGTCCAGCACGCTGGCGTGATAGCCGGTCACCCCCTGGTCCACGACTTCCTGCACGGAGCCGCGCCGGTGTGCGATCACGGGCGTGCCGCAAGCCATTGCTTCGATCATGACCAAGCCGAACGGTTCGTCCCACTGGATCGGGAAAAGCAGGGCGGCGGCGCGCCGCAGCAATTCGTTCTTCTGCGGGTGATTCACCGGCCCGATCCAGCGCACCGACTCGCCGTCAATCAGCGGTTCGATTTCCGCCTGAAAATAAGTGCGCTCCGCTCCGTTCTGCGGCTGGCCCGCGAGCACGATCGGCATCCCCGCCGCCTTGGCGAGATGAATGGCGCCCAGCGGATTCTTCGCCGGCGACATCCGGCCGAGAAAAGCGAGGTATTCGCCGGGCTCGTAGGAGGGCTCATAGGCATCGAAGTCACAGCCGTTGTAAACGACCGGAAACTCGCGCCCGAGCTTCACGCTGGCGGCGTGCATCTGACACTCGCTGATCCCCGCCACCGCGATCTGCGGCCAGCGTTGCATCACGAACTCGTCGTCGAAATGCGGGCTCGTGTGCATCGTAAAAACGCCCGGCGTTTTGGTGGTTGCCGCGAGCGGCAGCCAGGCGCTGCTCAAATGATAGTGGATGACATCGAAACGGTCGGCAGCGCACAGCACTTCGGCCATGCTGGAACTCGCGTAATACTCGAACATGTAGGCTTCGCCGCGCGTGATCAGCTCGGTCAGATTGTCGCTGCAGACCGGGTGCAGCTTCCCGCGGGTGACGCAGTCGCCGGACGAAAACAGCGTCACATCGTGTCCGCGTCCGACCAGTTCATCGATCAGCAGCTTCATCAGCAACTCGATGCCCCCGTAAGTCGCCGGCGGAATCCGCGTCCAGAGGGGAGCGACTTGAGCAATGCGAAGGGGACGGTTGGGCATGTGTATCTTGCGCGGGATGCTGTCGCGATGTTAGCTGCGCCCCACCCTTCGCCAATGCTGTTCCCGTCTCGCGCATGAAATACCTCGTCCCGCTGCTCCTCGCCCTCACTGCCATCACCGCTCGCGCGCAAGACGACGAAATGCCGGTGGCCAGAGCATTGCCAGTGGCGGAACGGGACACCACCACGCGCCTGCAAATCTTTCTCGATCAACAGCTTTTCGGACCGGGCAAGATCGACGGCCGGCCGGGCGAGTTTTGCACCAAGGCGCTGATCCGCTATCAGCGTGCGCATGGGCTTCCGGAGACTGGCAAAGTCGATGAAAACATCCCGCTCGACTCCGTGTTCCCGGTTTATACCGAGTACACGATTCAGGACGGAGATCTGAAATTCATCGGTGAAGTGCCGTCGCAGCCGAGCGGCCAATCAAAGAAGAAGTATCTTCCTTACGAGGACCTGCTCGAGTTCATCACCGAACGCTTTCATTGCGCGCCTGAGTTTTTGGCGAAGATCAATAAAGGGCTGAATCTGGATAAGCTGAAAGCCGGCGACACGGTGCGGGTGCCAAACGTGGAGCCGTTCAAAATCGAAGAGTTGCCGAAGACCGGCAATCTGGCGGAGCAGCCGGAGTTCAAAACGCGCGTCATCAACATTCACCGCGCCGAGAAGATGCTGGATATTTACGATGGCGATAAGCTGATCGCCGCGGTGCCGATCACGCCGGGCGGCGGACGGCTTGCCACGCCGGCAGGTGCCTGGAAGATCGTGGGCATCGCGGCGATGCCGACGTTTCGCTGGGATAAAGGCGTGCTCGAGCACGGGGTCCGCACCGAAAATTTCTTCAATCTCCCTCCCGGGCCGAATAATCCCGTCGGCGTCGTGTGGATCGGGCTGAACAAGCCTGGCATCGGCATCCACGGAACCAACACGCCGCAGACCATCGGGCGCAGCGCGAGTCACGGCTGCATGCGCACGGCAAATTGGGACGGGATCCGGCTGAGCAAGCTGATCACCAAAGGGATGATTGTGAACATCTACTAGACCTCCGCGCGCCCGTTTCGTCGGCGCAGAGATTCGCGTTTGACAGCCTGGGGGTTGTCCGCTTTCCTCACCGTCCCGCTTTTACCGGCAACCCACTCTCTGATATGGCCAACACCGAAGTTATTCTCACCGAAAAGATCGCGAACCTGGGAGCCGAAGCGGATGTCGTGAAGGTGAAACGCGGGTATGCGCGGAATTTTCTAGTGCCTCGGGGCAAGGCTTACGAAGTGACGCCTTCCGCAATGAAGCGGATCGACACGCTGAAGAAGAAACGCGCGGAACGTGAGGCCAAGGAGTTGAACGAAGCGGATGAACTCGCGCGCCGGATCAACAAGCTGCGGGTGACGATGGAGCTCGAAACAGGTGGGACGGGCAAGGCGTTCGGTTCGATCACCGCGAGCGATCTGGCGGACAAGCTGAAGAGCGAATTGGGCGGCAAGATCGAGATCGATCGTCATCGCATCCAACTCGACAAGCCGATCAAGGAAACCGGTCCGATCGAGATCCCGATCAGGCTCCACTCGGATGTCGTGGCCAAGCTGCACCTGAACGTGCGGGCGAAGGGTAGCGACGAGGGCAAGGCTGAAGAAGAGAAGGCCGACGAGAAGGGCTTCCGGGCGAAGCCGAAGGCGAAGCACGCGAAGTAAGCGTTTCGCCCGCTTCCCAAGATTCACCGCGCTCACCTGGCGCGGCTCGCTTTCGGTCAATGAACGTGCCGCCCGCTGCGGCACTCGGTAGCAGTTGCGGTTATTGCGCCAGGTCGGCGCCGCTAAATACTTAATGCCTCCAGAGGCTCGGACGAAACCAAACGGCAAACCGGCTCGAAAAGCGGGTGAAGGCGGAAACGGAGACGGAGCGAACAGGGTTAGTTACTTACCGGATATTCACCGGTTACTCCCACAGGCTCCCGATGCGGAGCAGGGCGTCCTCTCTTCCATCCTGCTCGCACCGCGCGAAGTCGGCGGGCTTTGTGCGGAGAAGGAAATTCAGTCCACGCATTTCCACATCCCGGCGCATGGCACCATCTACGCCGTGCTGCTCGAGATGTACGACGCGAACAAGCCGATCGACGTCATCACGCTCACGCAGGTGCTGCGCGATCGTCACCTGCTCGATCAAATCGGCGGCCCGGCCTTCGTCTCCGATCTGTTCACCTTTCTGCCGACGGCGGCGAACGCGAAGTACTACCTCGAGATCGTCGAGGAGAAGCACACGCTTCGCGAAATCATCCGCATCTGTACCGAGTACGCGAGCCGGTCCTACGATGAGCAGGAGGACGTCGCGGGGCTGCTCGATGCGGTCGAAACGAAGATCTTCGAAGTCGCCAAGGAGCGCTACAAGGACAAGACCGTCAGCATGAAGGAACAGGTGATGGTCGCGATCCATGCGATCGAGGAGCTGTACTCCAACCGCGGCGGCCTGACGGGATTCTCGACCGGTTTTGCAGCGCTCGACAAGATGACCGACGGCCTGCACCGGGCGGAAATGGTGATTATCGCCGCGCGGCCATCGATGGGCAAAACGGCGCTCGCGATGAACATCGCCGAGCATGTGGCCATCGAGCAAAAGATGGCCGTCGCGGTATTCAGCCTGGAAATGAGCGCGCAGCAACTTGTGCAACGGCTTCTCTGCTCACGTGCACGAGTGAACTTGGAGCAGGTCCGCAACGGCTTCCTCGCTGAGCGCGATTTCCCGGCACTGACCGCCGCCGCCTCCAAACTCGCTGAGAGCAAAATCTTCATCGATGACACCGCCGGACTGAGCATTCTCGAGCTCCGCGCAAAGGCTCGCCGGCTGAAGTCGCAGCACAACATCGAGGCGATCTTCATCGATTATCTCCAGCTTCTCCGTTCGACTTCGCGGCGTGCGCAGGACAACCGTCAGCTCGAGATCGCGGAAATCTCGTCCGGCCTCAAGGCGCTGGCGAAAGAGCTGAACATCCCGATCGTGGTGCTCGCGCAGCTCAACCGTAATCCGGAGGGTCGCACCGGCGACGCCAAGGGCCGGCCACGGTTGAGCGACTTGCGCGAATCCGGCTCGATCGAGCAGGACGCGGATGTCGTCGGGCTGCTCGTTCGCGAGGAATACTACGCGGACTCCGACGAGGAGAAAAAGGAGGCCGAAGGCAAGGCGACGCTGATCATTGCCAAGCAGCGCAACGGTCCGGTTGGCGACGTGCATCTCACGTTCCTCAAGCAGTTCACTCGCTTTGAGGACCGCGCACACTCCGACGCCGACAACTAAGAGCGTTCACTGAAACGCCGCGGACTCGTCGGAGACCGGCGCCGGCGTTCCGATGCGATAAACACGGATCCCTGGGTGCAGGTAAATGACCGTGCCGCGCTCGCGCTCGAACATGAGGTCGCCGTCGCGCAGGAGCGATTCGTAGAACTCTTTGCAACGCTCGAAATCGGCGCGTTCGTTCGGTTGAGGACGCAAACTCTTCCGATCAAAGCGTCCATAGTCGCTCTGTGATACCACGAGATGCGTGATTCCACTTGCGGCGAGCTCCGCGATCGATCCTAGATCCGCGACGTATTTCACCGGCTTCTTCCCGGGTTTGCGATGCACCACCCGCTGCGGGATCACTCCGAGCCGTGCAGCGTGTTTTTTTCGGTCGGGATCCGGGAGCTGGATGCGGCTATCTTTCGCAAGCACCGCAGTCGGCGGGAGCTTGTCCCTGATCCAGGCAATTAGCTCCGCGTTGTCGTCGCGCTGGAATGCCTGCTCGTAGCGAATCCAACTCGGCAGTTGCCCCAGCACCAGCGCCGCACCAGCTCCAAAGGTCACCCACGTCCGGTGCAGCCGTTTCTGGAATAGGCGCGCTGCATCCACGATGGCAAGCGCAGCCAGCAGCGTGAAGAAAGCCGTCGCAGGGAGAAAATACCGGTCGTTTTCTTTCGGCGAGAACGAGAGTGCGATCGCGTAAACGA
>JAQGOK010000042.1 GCA_028293645.1 Chthoniobacter sp. | reverse complement strand
CTTTGTTCCCTTCGAACGACCCGTCCTCCTTTTGGTTGCGCTCAATCTTCGCCACGACCTTGTTCAAAGCCGTTGCGCGGCGGCTCTCGGCGGCTTCATCGCCGGTGCGGCCCTTCAGCTCCGAAAGTGCCCACCCGGCGAGGAACGTATCCACATAGGTTCCGATCTTCACCTGCAACTGCGTGTCGCGCGTGGCGCTCACGAAGAGTGAAGTTTCATCCGCCTGCTCCACTTGAACGCAGAGGTATTCGAAGGCTTTGCGCGCCGCCTCGCGATGCTCGCCGGAATCCGGAGCGTGCCCCGCGCGGAGCAACGCCATGAGGCTGACACAGGTGTTCCCGAGATCGGCGGGATCTTCGACGTTCGCACCCTCGACACGACCTTTCGCCGCATTCTGGCGCCAGCCACCGCCCTGCCCCCAACCGCCGCCGGACTGTTGGTGCTGCAGCAGGTATTCAAGACCGGCCTTCAGTGCCTCCTCGGGCGAACGAGCGGGCGCTTTCTGAACGTCCTTTTTTTCCGACGCAGTCAGAGCTGCCGGGGTCCGCGCGCGGCTTTCCGCAAACGTATCGCGCACCGGCGCAACGGAGATCCAGGCGATGAGGCCGATCGTGAGGAGTTTGCCGATGGATCCGGTGAGCGGGCGGATGGCGGTCGAGGATGAGGAGAGGTGTTTCATAGAGTTCGTCAGTTCGACGAAAGGCTCTACCGCATCCTTGGTCGTGAGGTGGGAAGGCGCGGTCAGAATGCTGTCAAAGAATTGTCAGACCCCGCGTTCCCTGCGTCTCTGGAGGGATGCCGAAACCACCCGACGACGTCCGCGTCGCCAGCAAAGCGCCACTGCTCGGCGCGCACGTCTCGACGGCTGGGGGCGTGGACAAGGCCGTCGATCGGGCGGTGACCATCGGCGCGACGGCGATGCAGATCTTCGTGAAGAGCAACATGCAATGGTTCGCGCCGTCGCCATTCGCGCCAGCCGAGCTGCGCGCCTTCCACGAGCACGCGGAACGCGCTCAAGTCCGCACCGTCTTCGGCCACAGCGGTTACATGATCAATCTCGCGGCAACGAACCCGGAGTTCCTCGAGAAATCACGTCGTGCACTCTGCGAAGAGCTGCTGCGAGCCGATCAGCTCGGCCTCCCTTTCCTCGTCCTGCATCCCGGAGCGCACATGACGGCTGGCATCGAAGCCGGACTGGAGAAAGTGATCACCAGCCTCGATGCAGTCTTCGTCGCGATTCCGCAGGTGAAGACTCGCATCGCGCTCGAAAACACCGCCGGCCAGGGCTCCTGCCTGGGCTGTGAATTCCCGCACCTCGCGGCGATCCTGCAAAACGTCCGCGAGCCCGAGCGCCTCTGCGTCTGCATCGATACCGCGCATCTTTTCGCTTCCGGCTACGACATCACGACGGGCGCCGGCGCAGAGAAAGTCTTCCGCGACTTCGACGGGATCGTCGGCCGCAAACATCTCGCGGCCTTGCACCTCAATGATTCCAAAACCGCCCTTGGCTCACGCGTTGACCGGCACGAGCACATCGGCAAAGGCCGCATCGGTCTCGAAGGTTTCCGCTACTTCATGACCGCACCGCGCTTCGCCAAAATCCCGAAGGTGCTCGAAACACCCAAGGAGAAGGAGATGAAGGAAGACGTGGAGAACCTCGCGGTCCTTCGCGGTTTGATGAAGAAAACGGATTAACGCCGTGAGGTCTCAGCGTCCGACTCCGCCCGCCATCAGCAGCCGCTCGATCGCGTAGCCGAGCAATCCGGTGACCGGCAGCGTGAAGACCCACGCCCAGACGATCCGTCGCACGAGGCCCCACTTTACCGCGCTGAAACGTTTCATCGCACCCACGCCCATGATCGAGGTGGAAATGACATGCGTGGTCGAGAGCGGGATGCCGAAATGGCTGGCCGTGGAGATGATCACGCCCGCGGTCGTCTCCGCGGCGAAGCCGTGCACCGGCTGAAGCCGCACCATTTTGTGCCCCATGGTGGCGATGATCCGCCAGCCGCCGGCGGCAGTGCCCGCCGCCATCACAACCGCGCAAACGCAGACCACCCAACCGGGGATCTCAAACTGCGGCACGTGGAGAAAACCGAAACCCGCGGGCAGATCGTTGAACGCGCCCTGCGTCGTGCCGGTGTAAAGCGCGAGCGTGATGATGCCCATCGTCTTCTGCGCGTCATTCGTCCCGTGGCTCATGCCCATCCATGCAGCGCTCGCGATCTGCAGGCGGCCGAAGACGAGATTCACGATGCGCGGCCGCAGCTTGACCACGAGCATTGTGATCAGGCCCATCAGAAGGAATCCGGCAACCAGGCCGATCACCGGCGAAGCGAGCATCGGGATGATGATTTGCGGCCAAAGTCCTTTGCCGCCCTTTTCCCAAATCAACACGCTCAACTGATCGTGACTGGTCGCGACCGCGGCGCCGCACAGGCCGCCGATCAGCGCGTGGCTGGAGCTCGAAGGGATGCCAAACCACCACGTGATCAGGTTCCAGATGATCGCCGAAAGCAGCGCGGCCAGAACCGTGCCCATGGTCACGGCGTTCATGTCCACCTGGCCTGCACCGATCGTTTTGGCCACAGCCGTGCCCATGAATGCACCGAGCAGATTGAAAAATGCCGCCAGCGCGATGGCCTGCCGTGGCGTCAGAACCTTGGTCGAAACTACAGTCGCGATCGCATTCGCCGCGTCGTGGAAACCGTTGATGTATTCAAACGCCAACGCGGCGAGCAGAACGATGAGGAAGAGCAGCATACGGGGGAGCGGAGGCCGAGGCGGAAATGCGCGAGCGGGGCTCGCGTTTAGGAATACTTGAGCGCCACGTGGAAGACCACGTAACCGGCATCGCGGCAGCGATCGATGCCCTTCTCCAGCAGCTCGTAAAGGTCCTTCAGGAACACGACCACGCGCGGATCGGAATCGCCGCGATAGAGCTCCCGCAACAGCTCGTTCATGAGTTTGTCCGCGTCCCCTTCGATCGTCTGGAGCTGCTCGTATTCGTCTTTGATCTCCTCGCCATGACGCCCGGCGCGCAGCTTACCGACCATCTGCTGCACCACATCGGCTGCCTTCCCGAGCATCTCCACCTGCACCGCGATTGTCTCCTTTTTCATGCCGGGTGGCGCCACGGTCAGCCGCTCGCCGATCTTCTCCACGTTCTTCGAAATCTTATAAAGCGCGCTGGAAAGGTCCTCGATGTCTTCGCGCTCGAGCGGCGTCACGAATGTCTTGCAGAGCGCTTCCGTGGTCTCCTGGCTCACCCGCTTGTGTCGCCGCCTGCATTGCGCGAGTTCGGTCAGGATCTCCGGCGGTGAGTCCGGAGTGACTTTCGGAACGAGCAACGCCAGCTCAGCGGTGCTGGCTTTCGCCGCCGCGGCGCTCGCCTCGATGAAGTCGTAGAATTTGGTGTCGCGACCGAAAAGACGTTGGAGGGCAGACATGGCCCCGCCACCGCTATCGGGGGCTTCGCCACGCGGGAAGCGAAAATTGCGCTGCGCCAGTGGAAGCTGCCCTCGCAGCCTCAGCCCAGCAGCAGCGTCCGGGCATGGTCGAGCGCTCCGTTCAGCTGGCTCGGATCTTTGCCGCCACCGCGGGCGTGATCCGGTTTTCCGCCACCTTTGCCGCCCACTCGCGGCGAGATCGCCTGGATGATTTTGCCGGCCTGGAGTTTCGCCGTGAATTCCGAAGTCACCGCCGCGACCAGCGACACGGATCCGTTCGCCGCACCGCCGAGCACGACCGCTCCTCGGAACCCGAGCGCCTTCAGCGAATCCGCCACGGTTTGCAGCGTCTCCGCATCGGCCGGCGTGAGATTCGCGATGATCGCGGGTGTGCCATTCAAGATCTCGACCTTCTCGATCAGTTCCCTGGCGCGGCCCGCCGCTTCACGTTGGTTCGCGGCCTTGAGCGCCTTCTCCAGTTCCTTCTGCTGCGCGAGCATCGCCTCAATGCGCTTCTCCAGCTCCGGCAGTGGGGTGCCGATCTTTGTCGCGAGCGCGTGCAGCCGCGCGGTGTCTGCGGCCGCGATGTCGTAAGCATTCAGGCCCGCGACTGCTTCGATTCGGCGGACGCCGGCAGCAATCGCCGATTCTGCATTGATGCGAAACAGACCGATCTCACCCGTCGCCCGCGTGTGCGTGCCGGCGCAGAGTTCCATCGAGAAGCCGTTGAGCACCGTCGGCTCCCCGCCGATCTGCACCACGCGCACGGTCTCGCCGTATTTGTCGCCGAAGAACTGCATGATGTCCGCCTGCCCGCGCACGTCGGCATACGGCAGCTCCACCCACGAGACGCGCGAGTTCTCCACAATTCGCTCGTTCACCAGCCGCTCCATGTCGCGCACCTGCTGCGGCGTCAGCGCCTGCGAATTGAAGTCGAACGTCAGCTTGTCCGGTCCGACGAACGAACCCTTCTGCGTCGCCTCTTTGCTCACCACTTCGTGCAACGCCCAATGCAAAATGTGCGTGACCGTGTGATGCCGCTCGATCGCGCGGCGCCGCGGCACATCCACGCTGATGATCACATCGCTGCCGACCTCGGGCGCGGCTTCTTCTTCGATGAAATGCAGCCACGTGTTTCCGACCTTCTGCGTGTTCGAAATCGTGAAGGTTTGCGGCGTCCCCGGCTCATTGGTTTCCAAAATGCCGATGTCGCCGACCTGCCCGCCCATCTCCGCATAGCACGGCGAAATCGCCAGCACGACCGCGGTCCTGTCTTTGATCGAGAGGACCTCGTGAACCTTCGAAGCAGCAACCAACTCGTCGTAGCCGACAAACTGCGTCGGCTCCTTTGTCTCGATTTCTGAGAGTTCAATCACCTGCTTCTTTTGCGCGCCCCGTGCGCGAGCGCGCTGCTCTTCCATCAGCTTCTCGAAACCGGCGGTGTCAACCGTCAGCCCACGCTCACGGGCCATGAGCTCCGTGAGATCGAGCGGGAAGCCGTAGGTGTCGTAGAGTTTGAATGCCGCGTCAGCTGAGATGCGGTGGATTCCTGGTATATAGGTGTCGCTCTCAATCCACTGATTGTTCTCCAACAGCACGCCTTTCACCGGAAGGCTTCCAAGGAAAACCTCGATCCCGCGATCCAAGGTCTTGTTAAACGCCTCCTCCTCGCGCTTCAGCACTTCCTCGACGTGCTTCTGCTTCGCCCGCAGCTCTGGAAAAACGTCGCCCATTTCGCGCGCGAGCACGGCCACGAGTTTGTAGAAAAACGGCTCGTGAAACCCGAGCGTGCGGCCATAGCGGACGGCGCGGCGCAGGATGCGGCGCAGGACGTAGTTGCGATCGGTGTTGCCGGGCTGAATGCCGTCGGCGATCGCAAAGCTCAGCGTGCGGATGTGATCGGCGATGACTCGAAACGCCACATCGATCGCGATCTGATCCGCGTGCTCCGTTCCGTCTTTTCCTGTCGACTCGGACTCCTCGTCCGGAACTTCCACACCGGCCGCGCGTGCGGCTTCTCTGGAAGCATCACGGAGGCTTTCCGAAACGTTCTCCAGCGCTCCGGCGGCTTTTTGCACAGCCCCCGAGACGAAGGCCTGCAACCCGCCGGGTTGATTGAGCACTCCACTGACGAGCTGTTGCAGGTCGCCCGCTTTGTTCAGCACGCCCGCCGTCAGGTCCGGCACATTGGGCGGGTTCTTCAAGGCTCCCGTCGCCTTCTCCAGCATTCCGGAAACGATCCCCGCGACTCCACTCGGCGCATCAGCGGATTCGGATGCCAAGCCTGGCGCGCCGGGTAACGTGCTGCGGTAGGTCTTCCCGCTCATCTTCTCCAACTCGTCGAAAATCGGGCGGAAGATGTCCGTTTCATAGTTGGAGATCTTCGCGTTCGCGAAGTCGGAAAAGTTCTTCGTCCCCTGGATGATCGAGGTGACGCGCTCGAAGCCCATCCCGGTATCGACATGCTGCGCCGGGAGCGGCGTGAACGTGCCGTCCGGGTTCGCGTTGAACTGGATGAACACGAGGTTCCAGATCTCGATGCACCGCGCGTCGCCCGCATTCACCAGCGAGCCGCGGGTGTCGCCCAGCGGCGTGAGATCGACGTGCAACTCGGAGCACGGACCGCATGGGCCCGTCTCGCCCATCATCCAGAAGTTGTCCTTCTTGTTACCGTTGACGATGTGCACGTCTGGATCGAGGCCGACGCTGCGAAACTTCTCCGCCCAGAAGTTCCAGGCTTCGGCATCGCGCTCCGCCGGATCGCCGGGACCAGGTTGATAGATCGTGGCGTAGAGCCGGTTCGCAGGGAAACCCCAGCGCTCGATCACCAGCTCCCAAGCCCACGTGATCGCCTCTTTTTTGAAGTAATCGCCGAAGCTCCAGTTCCCGAGCATCTCGAAGAACGTGTGGTGGTACGTGTCGAGCCCCACGTCATCGAGGTCGTTGTGTTTGCCGCCCGCGCGGATGCACTTTTGCGTGTCCGCCGCGCGCGTGTCGCTGCCGGGGATTGCGCCGCCCCATTTGCTCACATCCGCCTTTGTCTCTCCGAGGAAGATGGGCACGAACTGATTCATGCCGGCGTTCGTGAAGAGCAGGTTCGGCGAGTCGGGCATGAGCGAGCTCGACGGCACGATGCTGTGCTGCTTCTCGCGGAAGAAATCGAGGAAGCTCTGGCGGATCTGGGTGCTGGTGAGCATGGGTCTAGTCGGAAATGTGGCGGTAACGGAGCGGCTCGTACCCGCCGCTCACGAGTTCATCGAGTGCGCGCTCCGTCGCGCGCGTTTTGCTGAAAGGTGCGGCCTCGTAGAAGAGCGCGCGTTTCTTGTCCGCGTCGAGCCAGCGGACGAAGAGGAGCACGTGGCCGTTGGAGGTATTCATCACGTCGCCGGCGCGGAGTTCCTCAGCGCTCGAGAGACGTTTTGAGATGCTGGCCAGCGTCGCAGTGGAGTGTTTTTTCGGGAGCTTCCAGCAGCGCGAGACAAAGCCGGAGCAATCGATCCCGACCGCATCGCCGCTCACCGCCGCGCCACCTTTGCGCCGCTTGTCCTGGCTGTAAACGTCGCCCGCGGCCTTGCCTGCACGCACGCCTGCATTGAACGCAGCCGGTGTGTCAAAGCCGCCCCATTTGTAAGCGACTCCGGTATTCTCCGCATCCGAGCGCCAGCAATCCTCCACCGGATTGCCTTTGCCGCCGGCCTGATCCGGCGTGTGGATTTCCACGCCGTCCGAGTCCTTGCCGTGCCGCACATTCCGCGCGGAGGCCGGCCAGCGATGCTGGACGAAGGTTTCCGCAATCTTCAGCGCTTCCGCACGGGTAAGCCCCTGACCAGCGGCCGTCCCGGCGGCAGACCAGAACGTCCCGAGCGCGAGCAATAGGCAAAAGGAGCGGCGAATCTGAGCGGTGAGAAACATGAGTCGCAGAGCTGAGCGGAATAAAAAGGGACGCGAAAGTAGCCGCGCCGGATCAAAGGTAAAGCGGGGGGTTCAGGCAGCAAGGCGCCCAGACACGACGGCGTTCCAACCAACCGCCTGATGCATCCACCATGCGCCCGAACGCGGGCGCAGAGCTGGGCCAGCTTGACCGACACCCCCGCATCTTGCTTCATGCGCACCCATGATCGAATCCCTGGAATGCCGAATCGCTCCCGCTGCCGTGTTCACTTATTTCGAAGGAGATGGTGACCTGGTGAAGATCACCAGCAGCAAAGGCACGAACGCTCAACTCGCCGCGGCGATGAACGTTGGACTGAACGACCTAACCGATGACCCTTACCTGGACCTCACCACGGCGCCCGACGTGTTCGAGGGAGCCGCGATCACCGTCAAGGTGAGCAGCAAGGAACCTGGTTCCAACAAAGTCGTGGACGGGATTTTCATCAATGCTTACGACGGTGAAGGCAACGATCTCGATCTCGCAAAGGTCACCGTCGTCGGAAATCTGACTGGCATCGACGTGGGCGACGAGGATCTGAGCACACCAGCCGTGAAGAGCATCCTCGCGAGTACGTGGGGTCCAGTGGAGGAGTTCGAAGACTTCGCGATCAGCTCCGAGATTCACGGCAACATCGGCACAATCACCGTCAACTACTTCGACGGATTCATTCTCTCAGTCGAAGATTATACCAGCGATCTGGGCACCGTGATCGGAACGATGACCGTGAAGAAAAGCATCGCCTCACTTTTCGGTGAGGATGTCGGTCACATCCAGGTGGGCACGATCAACAAACTGACCGTGAAGGATACTTTCTTCGGCCCCGCAGATTCGGGCTATGTCGGCAACGGCTTGATCGAAGCAAAGACGATCAACGTGCTGAACATCAAGAGCATGGTCCACGGAGCACGCATTGAACTGGCCGACAGCCTGGATGAGATGGCGCTCTCCCGCTCGGTGCTCCAGCCATACCGACGATAGCCTTTCACCGGAGGTTCAGCAGTGAACCCGGTGGCCGCCCCACCATCGCGCATCGCGAAACATCAAACCGCGATCGCGCCAGCACGGTGAAACCACCACCACTCGACGAGCAGCACGATGAAGCCCGCGCAGGCCAGCGCCCACCAGAGTGACCGATCGCTCCGGGTCGCGGTGCTGGCGGCGGCGACGGTGAGCTGATCGTTGAACTCGATCGCTTCGACCGTTTGAAGCGACGTTTCGGTGAGCGAAAGCACACTGGCGCCGATCGGTTGCGGCGGGGCACCCGGCCCGGAGATCTTGTATTCACCGGCCTTCGGGGCCGGCACACCGTTCAGCCGTCCCGTGTCGTCGCTGCGTTCTTCGCGCCGCAATCCGCCCGGCCCGTCAACGCGGAACGTCTCCTTTGCCGCGACACTCAGCGAAGGCAGAACGCCGGTTCGCGCGGCGGTGGTCTCGGCGAATCCGGCCTGCTGGACGGCGATCTGGACGAGGTTTGAAACGAAGATCGGGAAGCCGACGCGATACGGCAGGGTCGAACGATCCGTGTGAAAGAGCAGGTGAATGCTCTGCGTCTCGCCGTCTCGCCGGCTGAGAATCAGTGGCCCCTGCGGCCCACGCGCGACGATTTCGTAACCGAGATTTGCGAAGCTTGCGTCTTCAGCGCCAGCCTCGTTGGTCGGCTGATCCATGAAGATCACGTCATTCAACGCGACGTGCTGGAGCAACGGGGCATCGCGCCGCCAATCGATCGCTTGTGAGTTTTTGTTTTGCAGCGTGACCAACTTCTGGGCGTCTTCCGGGACCAGCCCGATCGTGCAGCGGACCCGCGCGGGGAGCGTGAAATCCGCGGCATTATCCGTGATCACAAGGTCGAAGCTGGACGGCAGCGGTTCGCCTTCGCGCGGATGGATTTGCAATCCTTCGAGCGAATCCAGCGCGTGCCGATAGCTCGCGAGCTTCGGAGCGAGATACACCCCGAGGGAGCGGATCGCCGGCAGGGAGAGCCACGCGCGGTTGTCAGTGGCGAGTGCATCGAACCCCGGGAGCGTCAGCCGCGCTTCCAGTGTGGAAGCTGATTCGCTGGCGACAGTGAACGCCAGCCGCGGGCTGTTGCCTTTGCCCAGCGGCACCTGCTCGGTTGCGACGACCGTTCCATCCTGCACCAGTTCCAACGTGCCGACCGTCGATTCCGCGTCCGCGGAACCGGCGAACTGCACGAAAACATCCCACTTGCCGGCCGCACCGCGCCGGGCATTGCAGGCGATGATCCCGTAATTGCTCACGGCAGAACCGGAGCGCTGGAAATCGATCTTGAACGGCAGCTCGAAGTTCGTCTTCGCGGGAAAATTACCGTCTGAAAAAAGCAGCACCTGATCAAAGGCCGTGCTGCGCGAAAGCGCCTGGGCGAGGCGCAAGCCTTCCTCGAGATCGCCTGGCAGGTCTTCCACTTCCACTGCGTCCAGCGCCGCACGCAGGTCGCGTTGGTTGTTGGTGAAGGGAGTCAACCGACGCGCGGTTTTGCTGAACGCGATCAGGCTCACCTCCTGATCGGGCAAGAGGCCGTCGATCATCTGCCGCACGCGCGTCTTCACCGCCGCAAGACGCGAAGTGCCGCCAGGTTTGTCGAGTGCCGCCATGCTGGCGGAGACATCGATCAAAATCGGGAGACGCTGGGCCCGTGAAGCTTCGCGGCGGATGAAAGGCTGCATCGCGGCGAGCACCAGCAGGGTGAGGAGCAGGATTTGCAGGAGCAGCAGGATGTTGCGTTTGAACTTCTGAAACGGCGAATTGACCCGTTGATCGCTGAGCACCTGGCGCCAGAGCACGAGCGACGGGATCTCGAGCCGCGGCCGCTTCAGCTTCAGGAAATAGAAGATGACGAGCGGGATCAGCAGCAGTCCCAGCCACGCTGCGCTGAGCGCGGAGAAGCTCATGAGTGGGCGCCCTTCATACGATCCATCCCTTCCGCCGCATCACATCGAAGACGACGTGCTCCAGTGATTCCGCAGCGCTGACGCTGAGAAACTTCCCGTTCCGCTGCTGGCACAGCGCGGTGAGCTGCGCTTCGTGCGCTTCGCGATATTCACGATAAAGCGCGAGCAGGTCCGCCGCGGAAGAAACATCGAGATCGCCGAGCGTTTCGCAGTCCACCAGCCGCATATCGCCGGTGAGCTCAGGTTCGATTTCGCTCGGGCCGAGAATCTGCACAGCGAAGATTTCCAGCCCGGAGCTGTGCACGAGATTGAAGGCGCGCTTCAGCTCGCCCGGCGTGAGAAAATCGCTGAGCACGACGGCGACTCCGCGGCCGGAATGCCGGCGCAGAAAGGATTCGATGCCTTGCTCAATCGGCGAATCACCGCCACCGGTGACGCTCTCCAGAAACGTAAACAGTTTGGCCATCGACCCGCGACCGGTGCACGGCGCGAGCCGGGCACCGCCACCAGCGGCCCCGAGTCCGTATGCGCTCACCTTCTCGCCACCACGTAAGCCGAGCACACCGACCGCGGCGGCCAGCTTCTTCGCCAGTTCGAGCTTGCCTTCAAACATCATCGAACGCGACGCATCGACGAGCACCGCGACGTGCATTTCCTCCTCCTGATGGAACTGCTTCAGATACGGCCGCTCGATGCGCGCGAAGATGTTCCAATCCACAAAGCGCACATCATCACCCGGCGAGTAGTCGCGATAATCACAAAACTCCGTGCTCGTGCCGCCCTTCGCCGCCAGATGCTCCCCGCGGCTGCGATTGGTGAAACGCCGCGACGCATTCAGTCGCAGCCGCCCCAGCCGATCGAGATCGCGGTTGCTGAGGAGCGAGGTGATCTGGGGAGCAGTCATACGGCGGCCTTCGATCAGAGCCGCTCCGTCCAGTAACCAGCTTTCCGTTGGAGATGCATCACCGCGATTACCTCAAGGAAAACTTCGTGTTCCCGATAGATGATTCCAAACGGCAACCGCTGGAGCCGGCAGCAACGGCAGCCGCCGGGTAGAAACGAGTGGAGATGCGGACCGCTCACCACACGTGCACATCCGCGCTCAAGTTCCATTTTGAACTCCGCGCCCAGCGCTGCGCTCTGCTGCTGGTAATGAAGCACTGCCGCCTCAGCCTCGAGGATCGCGGCGACCTGGAGGCGCAGAGGCTTCATCCCTGCGGTCGATTCAGACGCGCAAAGAGTTCTTCCGCCGGCACGAGTTTCTGAATGTCGGAAGTTGCTGCCCGCCGACGGATCTCGTCCACCTGCTCGGCTGCTAAACAGTACCCTTCGCCCACATCACTGCTCCCGGAAGATGGAAGACTCTCGATCAGCCGTTGCGCCAGTTCGGCGCGCAGGTTTTCAGGGAGGGTGAGTGCGTCGGCGGTGAGCTGTTCGAGCGTCGAAGGCATGTGTGCAGGTTAACTTTGACGCGTATCGCTGTCGATGTCAGCTACGCCGCCGCTTCTTCCGGCACGAGCTTGGCGACTTCATCGACGAGCCCGGGAACGCTAAGACTTTCTGCGAGTCCGTCGTAATTGAGCAGCACGCGGTGGCCGAGGACTTCGGGGGCGAAGTGGCGGACGTCTTCAAAAGCAACGTGCGCGCGGCCATCGGCGAGCGCTCGCACGCGGGCCGCTCGAATCAGCGCCTGAACCGCGCGTGGACTTGCCCCCCATTTCACAAAGCGCCGCACTGAGTCGCCGGATTCGGTCGCCTGCGGGTGGGTTGCGAGGACGAGGCGCACCGCGAAATCGCGCACCGGATCGGCGACGACAACTTTCTCCAGCACGGCTCGGAGCTCGAGAATGCGTGGACCATCCATGATCTTTGGCACTTCCCTGCTGCCGCCGAGGGTCGTGCGCCGGACCACTTCGTTTAGCTCCGCGCGATTCAGGAACGGCACGTTCAACTTGAACATGAAGCGATCGAGCTGCGCTTCCGGCAGCGGGTAAGTGCCCTCCTGCTCCAATGGATTCTGCGTCGCGAGCACGAAGAACGGCTGGGTCAAAATGTGCGTCGTGCCCGCCGCGGTGACGCTGCCTTCCTGCATCGTCTCGAGCAGTGCGGACTGCGTCTTCGGCGTCGCCCGATTGATTTCATCCGCCAACAGAAGCTGGGTGAAAATCGGGCCGCGGCGGAATTCGAACTGATAGCGCCCGTCGGGCGAAGCGGTCATCACGTTCGTCCCGACGATGTCCGCCGGCATCAGATCGGGCGTGAACTGAACGCGGCGAAAATCGAGATCCAGCGCCCGGGCGAGCGTCTTCACCAGCTCGGTCTTCCCGAGTCCTGGCACCCCTTCGAGCAGGACATTGCCGCCGGCGATGATCGCGGTGAGCACGCCTTCCACCACGCGTCGTTGGCCGACGATCACCTCGCCGATCGAGGCCTGGAGTTTTTCGAAATCAGCGCGGAACCGCGCCGCTTCGTCCTGGAGTTGAGTGGGATCGCTCATGAGGGAGTAGGGTCCTGCTTCGGTCGATAAAAGACCGCGACGTTGCCGACCTGCATCACCACCGCGCTCGAAGTTTGATCGGCAATTTGTGGCGTGAGCGTCTTCCGCTGATCTTTGAAGTCGGTGAATTTCATCTTCACCAGCCCGTGCGTGGTCAGCGCGGCATCGAGGCTCTTCAGGAAACCTTCCGTCACCCCCGCGTGTCCGAGCTTCAAGACTGGCTCGAGCTTTTGTGCGCGCGCCTTTAACTCGCGAAGTTCGGCGTTGGTCACAGTGGGAGTCATCGTGCGGTCAACGTGCCGAGTGGGGGCGGTGCGGACAAGCGCGCTTTCAAGCGGCTGCAGGATCGCCCGCCTGGGCGGCAGCGTGGCCGCGCTTTTCATCGATCAAGAGAGTGAGGACAAATCCCGCGACGATGAAGCCGGCGAGGAGCACGAGGGCTGAAGGTGTGCCGGCGGTGTCTTTGATCCAGGCGAACGGGAACGTCATGATCGCGGAGAGTTTCCACATCAGCCCCCACATGCCGAAGGTCTCCGCGGCCCGACTCGGCGGTGCGAGGTAGCCCACGAAAGCCCGGTTCGCCGAACCCAATGAACCGAGGCCGAAGCCGAGCAGATTCCCAATGATCCAGAGCGGCCACGTGGGATACGGACCGGCGCCGGGTGTCCGGGCGTGGGCTTCATTCAGGTAGGCATAGAACGCGAACGCGCCGGCGGTGAGCACCCAGACCGTGAGGTAGAGCAAGGTCGAGCGGCGATGCCCCATCCGGTCCTGGTAGAGCGTGGGAACGATCGTGCCGATGATTCCGGAGACGGTGATCACGGCGACGAAAACGACGAGATTAACCTGTGAAAAGCCGTATTCCCCCGCGAGTTTGCTCGCGAAGAAAATGACGACGCTCATTCCCGTGCCGTAGAAAAGCGAGGCGCCGAGCAGCACCGCGAGATCGCGATAACGTGTGACGTGACGAATCGTTTCACCGAGGCGCACGAAGCCGGCGACGATCAGATTCCGACCCGCATGCACCACGTGCGGGACGGCCGGTTCCTTGAGCCAAAGCATCGTCGGCACGGCAAAAAGGAGGAACCAAAGCCCGGCCGAGACAAAGAACGGGCGCCACTGATCGGGCGCTTCGAGCTTCATCCCGATCATCGCGCCAGCCGTCAGCAGGAGCAGCAGCAGCGCCGCGCCGTACGAGCACGCCCAGGAGAATCCGCTCACGCGTCCGACTTGATCCTGCCGCGCGAGCCCTGGCAAAAAGCTCGCGAGGAAATTCTCGCCGATCGAGAACGCGAAGTTCGCCGGAATGTAGAGCAGCGCCGCAAGCCAGATTTGGCCGGGCTGGATGAACGCGAGCGCACAGGTGAAAACGCCGCAAACGATGCCGCTGCCGATCAAGCACCGTTTCTTCCAGGCGCGTTCATCGGCCATCGCGCCGGCGATCGGCGAGAAGAGCGCGCAGAGCAGCATGCTGCTGCCGTAAGTCAGCGCCCAGATGCGGTCATCGATCGCGTCGTTCTGCACGACCACTTCCGAAAAGAAGATCGAGAAGAGCAGCGTGTTGATGATCAGCGTGAACGACTGATTCGCGACATCGAACGAGATCCATGACCAGAGCTGGCGCTGCTGCGGAAAACCATCGAGCGGGTAAAGGCGGCGGAGATTCATGGCGGCGCCGCGCAGAGTGCAGGGCGCGCACCGGATTGGGAATGGCGATCCGCGAGCCCCGCGCGGCGAACGCTATTCGAGCTTTGTTCCGGCGACGTCGCTCTCGCCGAAGAATCCCGCCACCAACGTCGGCCCGCGGAAAGTCGCGGGTTTGAACCAATCCACCTTCCCTTCCAGTCCGGCCACGGTGAATTGCACGTCGCCTGAGATCGAACCGCGCTTCCCATAAAGCAGTGCGAAAAACGGCCACTGTCCCGATTCCGAAAGCGACGTGCCGAAGCTCACTCGCGTGCCGTCCCCGAGCACGCCGGCGAAACGAGCGACGCCGCTTTTGCTGACGACCACGCGACCCGAACCGGGCGCGCCGGGGTAGTTCGGGTCCGTGTTTGCTGGATCGGCAGTGATCGAAACCGAATAGGTGCCGGCCTGCGGAGCGGGATTGGTTCGCGCGTTGAAAACCGCGCGGTCCGCGGCAAGCGCCGTCTCGATTCCACCGCCGCTCACGGAGCCCAGCAGTTGCACCGACCCATCTCCAAGGGTCGCCAACTGCAGCGTGACCGAATGAAAGGTCCCGCCCTTCCTCACCGATCCGGTGAACTGTCCCGCGTTCGAAAACTCCCCCCGCACGCGCAGCTTTTCGCGGCCGATCCGCACCTGAGCGGTGAACCCTCCCTTGGCGTTCACCTTCGAAGAAAAGAAGCCGCGCTGCGTTGCCTGATCAGAAGTAACCAGGCCGCTGAACTTGCCGCTGAGCTGAAGGAAGGGGTTCGGAATGAACCGCGCAGTGAGAATGAGCCCCGGCGTGAACGCAACCTGGAGCATGGGTGAGGCAGCTTGCGCCTCGGTCAAAGCAACATTGGCGGTCCAGCCGTTGAAAGCCGAATTCGCAGCAGGTGTGGCGGTGAGTCTCAGCATTTCGTCCTCTTCGATCTGGACGGTCCGCAGCGGCGCCGGCTGGTCCGGCGCGTAGTCCAGCGGGGTGAGGAAGCTCGCGCTGATGCGGCCAGCGCCGGTTCCTGCAGCGGTGACGGTCAAGGTCCCGAGCGGGGCAAAGGTGAGGGTGCGCGCTCCGGTGATGCGTTCGTTCCCGTCCACATCCCTCGCCCGGGCGAACATCGTGTTGACGCCTTTCACCACCGGCGCTTCCAACGTCCAGACGCCCGCTGCCTGCGGGGTCGCATCGATCCATTCCCCGCCGTTGAGTTGCACCTGCACGGCCGCCACCTCGTGCTCGTCGCTGCTCGTCAGCGTCACGGTTTGTGGGGAAACATGGACCTTCACTCCGGCAGCTGGAGCGGCAAACGCGAGATCCGGGGGCGTGTCGTCGCTCGCGCCTCTCACCGCGACGTCCGCGAGCGCGTCGAACGTCTCCTCGTTATCGGTCCCCCCGGCCACGGTTTTGCTGTAGATCTGCACGCGTGGACCGACGACGTAAACGTTCAGGTCCGTCGCCGCACGTCCGGCAAACTCGAAGCTGCCGGTGAGCGTGTCCTGATATTGACCCGGCTCGTATTCAGATCCTTCGAGGCTGTAAGCGACCGGTGAAAACAGGCCCTGGACGTCACGATTTACGTTCAGGGTGAAGGTCACCTCGGTCTCCGAGTAGCGAATGGTAAAATTACCGACCCTGGTCTCGTCTCCGTCGGCGTCGATCGGGATGGTGATCGTGCGATCGCCCAAGGTGTAGTTCGGGCTGTCTCCCAGCACGCCTTCAAAGCCAAAGTCGCCGAGCGAGAATGCGAACGCGGTCTCCGCATTCAGCGTCGCCAGATCAACACCCTGGAGCGACGCCCGCGCGGAAATTGACGACGATGCGGTGGTATAAACCACATCGTAGAACTCGAACTCGGAGTCGAATCGCACGTTTTGAAAACGGGTCTCCGAGAACGTGATCGTCGGCGCGAAATCGCGGGCGAATTCGTTCTGTGCATCGACCGGCGAAATGGACGCGAGGAAGGCCAGACAGACAGGGAAATACCAAAGGAGCGCGTGCATAACGTGACCCTCTCCCGCTAGCACCGCTTGTGCCCTCGGGGAAGGGATGCTCGTGCTTTTCTCCCCGCCTCAGCGGGCAGGCGCTTGAACGCCCCTGGTCCCGTCCCTACCCTGCGCCCATGGCCGACGCCCTGACTCCGATGATGCAGCAGTATCAGAGCATCCGGAGAAGTTTACCGGCGGACACGCTGCTGCTCTTCCGGCTCGGCGACTTCTACGAGATGTTCTTTGAGGACGCGAAAGAGGCGTCGGCGCTGCTCAATGTCGCGCTCACCAAACGGAATCAGGTGCCGATGTGCGGCGTGCCGTTTCACGCGGCCGAGGGTTACATCCGCAAGCTCGTGACCGCGGGACGGCGCGTGGCGATCTGCGACCAGGTCAGCGAGCCGCAAAAAGGGCAGATCGTGCAGCGGGCCGTCACGCACATCGTCAGTCCGGGAACTGTCGCGGACATTCAGATGCTCGACGCGAAGCGGAACAATTTTCTCGCCGCGATCTGCACGGCGAAAGACGGATTCGGTTTCGCCTTCATCGATCTCACCACCGGCGATTTTCGCCTCACCGAGCTCGCGGATGAAAAGGAACTCGCCGATGAACTCTCGCGCGTGCAGCCAGCGGAGTTGCTCGTCCCGGAAGAGGAGGCAGAACGTTTTCGGGAAATGGCCCGCGGGCTCGTGCTGCGCGACGGCTACACCTTTCTCCACGACCACGCCTACCCGGCGTTGCGCGAGCATTTCAAAGTGCAGTCGCTCGACGGCTTCGGCTGCGGCGACATGCGCCCGGCAATCGGCGCGGCCGGCGCGATCCTGCATTATTTACAGCACGAATTGCGGCGTTCACTCGGTCACGTTTCAAAGCTCACGGCGTATCGCAATGCGCAGTTCATGGTCGTCGATGCCGTCACGCAGGCGAATCTTGAACTGGTGCAATCCCGCGGCGGCAACCGCGACACGAGCCTGCTCGGCGCCCTCGATCGCACGGTCACGCCGATGGGTGCGCGCAAGCTGCGCGACTGGATCCTGCATCCGCTCTGCGATCTCGCGCCGCTCCGCGGTCGGCAGGAGACGATCGGACAATTGCTCGGCGAGCCGTTCATCTTCAGTCGTCTGCGGGACACATTGAAGGGCATCCGTGACATGGAGCGGACCGTTGGCCGGCTCACGCAGACTGGCGGGAATGCGCGCGACCTCATCGTCCTGCGCACCAGCCTCGAACAGATCCCGTTGCTCCGCAGCGACCTCGAAGCCTTGCGTCCGGGCATCGAGTTTGAGCCGATGACAGAGCCCGCGTGTCCACCGGGAAGTCTCTGCCACGAGATCCTGCGCGAGCTCTCCCCCTTGCCGCACATCGTCGAGTTGCTCGGCAGAGCGATCGTCGATGAACCGCCCGCACTGAACCGCGATGGCGGCATGTTCCGGGACGGCTATCACGCGCCGCTCGACGAGCTCCGCGCCGCTTCGCGCGAAGGCAAGGATTGGATCGCGCAGCTCCAGCAGCGGGCGATCGATGAGACCGGAATCAAATCGCTGAAGGTGCGGTTTACGTCCGTCTTCGGCTACTTCATCGAGGTCACGAAATCGCATCTGCACGCGGTGCCCGCCCATTGGCACCGCAAGCAAACGGTGGCGACGGGCGAGCGTTTCATCACGCCGGAGTTGAAGGAAGTGGAAGGCAAAATCCTCGGTGCCGACGAACGCGCCAAAGCCCTTGAAATGGAGCTCTTCGCGCAGCTCCGCACGGAGGTGCTCGAAGAACTCGGCGCCTTGCAAAGCACCGCCGGCGCCGTCGCGACACTCGATGTGCTCTCCGCGCTCGCCGAGACCGCGCGGCTCTTCGGTTACACGCGCCCGACGCTGCACGAAGACCTGCGACTGACGATCACCGATGGGCGGCATCCCGTGCTGGATCAGGCGCTGGTCGAGGAGAAGTTCGTGCCGAACGACGTCCTGCTCGATGGCGACCGCAACCGGTTGCTCATTCTCACCGGCCCGAACATGGCTGGTAAATCGACTTACATCCGCCAGATCGCACTGCTCGTCCTGATGGCGCAGATCGGCTCGTGGCTCCCGGCGCGCTCGGCGCAGATCGGACTCGCCGATCGCATTTTCACGCGCGTCGGCGCGAACGATGATCTCTCGCGCGGGCAATCGACCTTCATGGTCGAGATGAACGAAACCGCGAACATCACCAACAGCGCGACCGAGCGCAGCCTGGTAATCCTCGACGAAATCGGCCGCGGCACCTCGACCTTCGACGGCTTGTCGATCGCCTGGAGCGTCGCCGAATTCCTGCACGATGAAACGCGTTCGCGCACGCTCTTCGCGACGCATTACCACGAACTCACCGAACTCGAGATGACCCGCACCGGCGTCCGGAACTACAACGTCGCGGTCCGCGAATGGAACGAGCAGATCATCTTCCTGCGGAAGATCATCCCCGGCGGTGCGGACAAGAGTTACGGCATCCAGGTCGCGCGGCTCGCCGGCCTGCCGCCTTCGATCATCGCGCGGGCGAAAGAAATCCTGAGCAATCTCGAGCAAGCCGAACTGAACGCCGAAGGCAAACCGACGCTCGCCGAAGCGCCACCGCCGCTCGTCCATGGCAAACCCCGCAACAAACGCCAGGCCGACATCGCACTCGCCGAGATGAAACCACAGATGACGCTCTTTTAGCGCAGCCCATCTGGTCGGATCGTAGCGTGGTTCGCGGGGAAGGGCTGGCGAAAGCCCCTGCTGGGAATCGCAGAACAGCTCTGAGCGGGCGTTTGACATTGCCCGGTCGCTACTCGATCCATTCGCGCAAATCGGCGCAACGATAGCGGGCCGGCTCTGCTGACGAAGTCCCTATGCTCACCGTTCTTCCCCCCGTTCGCCTCGCTTTCCTAAGCCTTTGCGCTGCCGCGATGCTGCCGGCGCTCACCTCTGCGCATGCGGTAACCACGCACGAGATTGTCGCAAGCTTCGAGGTTCCCCCGAAGCTTCCCGACGGTGATCTGGTGCTGGCGTCGGACGATTTCCTCTGGGGCACAAGCAGTGAAGGGGGAGCCTATGATCTCGGAACGGTCTTCCGAATCAGTCAGGACGGCGGCGCCCGGGAAACCGTCCTTTCGTTCAGTGGTAACGGCGCTCGCAATAAGGGCTCGAAGCCTCGTTCGAGTCTGCTCAGCGATAACGCGGGGTTTTTGTGGGGTGTGACATCGGGAGGCGGCGAGAAGAACAGCGGAACGATCTTCAAGGTCAATCTGATGACTCGCGCGTTAACCACGGTCCTGGAATTCTCCGGAAGCGGAAGCAGCAACCGGGGCGGTGGGCCGTCAGGGGGTTTGGCCGACGATGGGCGGGGTTTCTTTTGGGGCACCACCATGGTTGGTGGGACTTGGGGCCACGGAACGATCTTCAAGGTCAGCGCTAACGGTGGCGTGTTCACCACGGTGGTGGAACTGACCGGCAGCCAGACCTCTCTCAGAGGCTCGCAGCCCACGGCACGACTTGCGAACGACGGCGAGGGATTCTTCTGGGGAACGACCAGCCTCGGCGGCACGAACGGACTCGGCACGGTCTTCAAGGTGCATATCGGCACCGGGCAGATGACCTCCGTCCTTTCGTTTACGGCTGAAGGTGTCTCCAACAGGGGCGCAAGGCCGAATGGAAACCTGGTCAGCGACGGGGCAGGCTTCATGTGGGGCACGACCTTACTGGGAGGGGCAGGACGGGTTGGGACGATTTTCAAAGTGAACCGGTCCACAGGCGCGCTCACCACGGTGCTGGAGTTCACGGGCACAACGGGGCCGTATAAGGGTGCCGGACCGTCTGGCGGACTGATCAAGGACGGAGCGGGCTTTCTTTGGGGTACGACGCGGGGCGGGGGTTCCACCAACTATGGAACCGTCTTCAAGCTGGATCCCGCCGCCGGTGCGTTGACTACACTCTACGAGTTTCCGAGCGACGGACGCAGTCTTGCCTCTTCCCAGGGGCAACCTCGCGGGGGATTCGTTAGTAACGGTGCAGGCTCGCTATGGGCGACCAGTTCCTACGGCGGACTGAACCGCTTGGGCACGATCTTCCAGGTGCATGAGAACACCGGCGCTGTGACGACGATGGCGGAATTCTCTCAATGGAAGGACGAACCGCGCATGCCGAAGGGAGAAGTCGTAAGCGACGGGGCGGGGTTCTTCTGGGGGACCAGCGAGGAAGGAGGTGCCGACCGATCGGGAACGGTGTTCAAGGTGGATGCGATCACAGGGAACTCGATCGCGATGGCGGAATTCACAGGTAACGGGTCAACCACGCGTGGCGCATCGCCCAACGCAGAACTGGTCAGCGATGGGCTTGGTTCGTTCTGGGGCACGACGCAAGCGGGAGGGGCGGCGGACAAAGGGACGGTCTTCAAGATCGATAGAGCTTCGGGAGTGCTAACGACGGTTGTCGAATTCGGCGGTGAAGGGACATCCACCCGCGGCGCGCGTCCAGCAGCCGGGTTAATCAGTGATGGTGCAGGCTTCTTTTGGGGCACGACCGAGGAGGGTGGGAACACAGCGTCAGGCACGCTCTTCAAAGTGGAGGCAAGCAGCGGCGCGCTGACGACCGTTGTGGATTTCTCCGGGAATGGACCAACGAACAAAGGCGCTGCCCCTCGGGCCAGACTCGTTCTTGACGGAAACGGCTCTCTTTGGGGGACGACCTTTGGGGGCGGAGCGGCAAACGCCGGGACAGTTTTTGCGGTGAACGCGAACACTGGGGCCATGATGACGGTGGTCGAGTTTACGTCGAATGGAGCGAGCAACAGAGGGGCGGGTCCTGCGGCGGGCCTGACGCGTGATGGGGCGGGTCTCTTCTGGGGCACCACATCGGCAGGTGGGGCCGGAAATTTCGGGACGGTCTTCAAACTGAACGCCAGCACGGGTGCGCTAACGACGGTGATCGAGTTCTCCCACAACGGCTCGACGAACCGGGGCGCGAAACCGTTATCAAGTTTGGTGGGCGACGGTTTGGGATTCTTTTGGGGCACCACGAACGCAGGCGTGACCTTCCAGCGGGGAACCGTCTTCAAGGTGAATGCGAACACCGGAGAGCTGACCACGGTCGTGGAGTTTACCGGGTCGGGGTCGCAGGAGCGATCGGGCAATAACCCGGGACGCGGCTCGCTGTTGCTGCACACCGACGGCAATCTTTACGGAACCACTTCGGCGGGCGGGCCGGAAGGCGCCGGCACTCTGTTTCGTCTTCGACCAGACTTCACTCCAGTCGCACCCGCGGTCGAGACGCTCCTGGCGGAAAACACCCGCACTACCGCTGGCTTGCACGCGTCGGTCTCTGCCGGAGGTGCGGCCACAACGGTGGAGTTTTTCCTCAACAACCAGCTCGTTGGAACGGTGCCCGCTGGATCCGGGAGCGCTCCAACGGGGATCGATCTGTCCGTAACAGGTCTGTCGCCGCACACCGTTTATACGGTGACAACCCGCGCGACGAACAGTGCCGGAACCACTCTCGGCCGGGAGCTGGCCGCGATTACGTTTACGACCTGGAATGCAGAGCCAAACGCGCCTGCACAGCTTGAGGAAACGCCCGAAGATCAGCCAGTAACTTTCACGTTGGGTGC
>JAQGOK010000033.1 GCA_028293645.1 Chthoniobacter sp. | reverse complement strand
GGGCGAGCGCGGCCGGGTGGCAGTGGCTGCAGAGTTCTCCATCGGTCGACTGGCCAACCGACTCGCGACGGCGACGGCGGGAATGCCACTGCCCAACCTTGCTGCGTCCACCGCGGCTCGTTAACGTGCGCCTTATGGCTCCAGATCGAGTTCGCGACGCGCTTCAGGCAATGCCCTTCAAACCATTTACGGTCGAGATCGCGGGTGAAAAACGGATTCCTGTGAAGCACCCGGACTTTTCACAACTCTCGCCAGCGGGGCGGACTCTGGTCGATTTCGGCGACAATGACGAGTGGATGGAGATCATCGACGTTTTCCTTGTTACGAATCTGTCCTTCGGTCGCGCCAAAGCCGTCCGGCGCCGCTGATGCCGTACGAATTCAAGCTGCTCCGCCGGGTGGAATTCGCGGAGACCGACATGGCCGGAATCGTCCATTTCTCGAATTTCTTTCGCATGATGGAAGCCGCTGAACACGCGTTCTTTCGCTCGCTTGGTTTTTCCATTCACGCCCATGCAGCGGACTCGACGACGGGCTGGCCTCGCGTGAGCGCGGCGTGTGATTACCAGCGGCCACTGCGCTTTGAGGAAGAGGTGGAGATCCATTTGCTCGTGGCGGAAGTCCGCCGCCGATCGATCCGCTATCAGTTCACCTTCCGACAGCCTGCTGACGGCGCGGAGATTGCGCGCGGCAGCATCTCGGCAGTTTGCGCAACGGTGGAAAAGCTGACGGGCAAGCTTCAGCCGATGCCCATTCCCGAAGCGATTCGCGCGCAAATCACCGCCGCGCCGGCCGAGCTGCTCAGCGTTCCCAAAGCATTTGCCTCGTCATCTTCCTAGAGCGCTACGCAAGATTCGCGACCGCACTTTTCCTCACCTCGACTCCACGCCTCATGCCTCCGACATCCAATGATCAGCCAGGAATGACCTGGCTCGTTTTCGCCCTGCTTACTGTGATTACGTGGGGCGTTTACGGCGTCTTCCTGCATAGCGGCCAGCTGGGCATGCACGACGTCGTTAATGGCCGCTACAAAGCGTTCCTTTTTGTCGGCATTGCCTACTTCCTGGTCGCGATCATCGGGCCGATTCTGCTGCTCGCGCTCAGTGGCGCAAACTGGAGCTTCCCAGTTCGGGGAATGGTCTGGTCGCTCATCGCAGGAACGGTGGGAGCGATCGGAGCGTTGGGCGTGTTGCTGGCGTTTGGCGCGGGTGGCAAGCCGCCTGTGGTCATGACGATCATTTTCGCCGGCGCGCCGATCGTGAATGCGATCGTGGCTTTGCTTCAGCATCCGCCGGCTGGCGGTTGGGGGAGTATCCGCGCGCCATTCTGGCTGGGTATCTTCCTGGCGATCACGGGCGCCGCCCTGGTTACGAAGTTCAAGCCCGGGCCGCCAGCGCCAAAGACTTCGCAGGCCGCCGCTGCTGCCGGCGAAGCAAAGGTCGTGCACTAATCGCGAGCCGGTGCGCTCACGCTGCGCGCAAGTCTGAAAGAACCGTGACCTCGCTCGATCGCCTCCGCAGGCTCTTGCGCGAGATCAGCCCGGAGAACCGCTTCTATGCGCCGCGGCTCGCGGCAGCTGGGCTGGCCAATGGCGTCGGCAGCCTGGAAGAGTTCGTCGCGCGGATGCCCTTCACGACGAAGGCTGAACTCGTCGCGGATCAGGCCGCGCATCCTCCATACGGATCGAATCTCACCTTCCCGCTCGAGTGCTACAGCCGCTTCTGCCAGACGAGCGGCACGACTGCGCGGCCACTTGCGGTGCTCGATACTGCGGAGAGCTGGGCGTGGATGCTCGGCAATTGGGAACACATCTACCGCGCCGCCGAAGTGACGCCGGGAGACCGCGTTTACTTTGCGTTCTCATTCGGCCCGTTCCTCGGGTTTTGGACCGCGTTCGATGCAGCTGCCAAACTCGGAGCGCTCTGCATTCCCGGCGGCGGGCTCGGAACGTCTGCGCGGCTTCGGGCGATCGTCGAGCATCGCGCGACGGTGCTCTGTTGCACGCCGACTTACGCCTTGCATCTCGCCGAGACGGCAGCGCGGGAAAACTTCGATCTGGGTGCCAGCGCGGTCCGGACCATCATCGTCGCCGGTGAGCCGGGCGGCAGCATTCCTGCGGTGCGGTCGCGCATCCGGAGCGCGTGGGAAAATGCGCGGGTAGTCGATCATTATGGCCTGACGGAGATCGGCCCTGCCGCCTTCGAAGACCCTGACCAGGAAGGCGCTCTGCGGATCATCGAATCGTCGTACTTCGCGGAGATCATTGATCCCGCGAGCGGCCAGCAAGGTGCACCGGACGCGGTTGGCGAACTCGTCCTGACGACCCTTGGCCGCACCGCGTGGCCGCTACTCCGCTACCGCACTGGCGACCTCGTGAAGCGTCTCGTCGCTGCACCGGGGTTCGTGCTCGAAGGCGGCATCATCGGCCGGAGCGACGACATGATCGTGGTGCGCGGTGTGAATCTCTACCCGAGTGCGATCGATGCGGTGGTGCGTTCCATTCCCGAAATCACCGAGTACCGGGTTCAGGTCGGCCAGCGCGGCGCGTTGTCCGAGGTGGCAGTGGAAATCGAATGTGAAGGGGACGCTGAGGTTTCGGCTTTGGCATCGGCTTTCACCGATGCGTTTTCGTTGCGCATCCCGGTGCGACGCGTCGCCGCAGGCACGCTTCCGCGATTTGAGCTGAAGGCCCGCCGCTGGGTGCAAATATAGGGAATGACTGCGCGCACGCGCTCCGGGGAGCACACGCGTCCCGCGTGTTGGTTTCGGCGTCCCCGCCGCAACGAACTTTTCCAGGACATCAACTCCGGATGGCTCGTCATTACCGAACCATTCACCGGCCAGAAGTGCGTCGCGGCGGAACCCCGCGACCAACACGCGGGACGCGTGTGCTCCCCGGAGCTGCGCGCGGGTTTACGCCCGTAGTTTGACCAGCAAGTCGCCCGCATCCACCGAGTCGCCGACTGCCACGGCCAGCTCCGCGACCACGCCGTCGTGCTGCGCGTAGATCGTGGTCTGCATCTTCATTGCTTCGAGTGTCACGAGCCGATCGCCTTTCGCCACTTTGCTGCCGACACTGACGGCAAGTGCGGTGACCATGCCGGGAATTGGGGCGCCGAGTTGCAGCGCATCCGCGGCGTCTGCCTTCATCCGCGACTTCGCTTTGGGCGCGATCGACTTGTCGGCGACGAGCGCTTCGCGTGGCATGCCGTTCAATTCATAGCTCACGATCCGCCGCCCCTCTTTGTCGGCCGTGCCGACGTTGATCAGCTTGATGAAGAGCACCTTGCCTTCTTCGATCGACACGCTGATTTCCTCGCCCGGTTTGAGGCCGTAAAAGAACGCTGGCGTGGGCAACGCACTGACGTCGCTGAACTCGCGCTGAAACTTCGCAAAGTCCGCGAAGACGCTCGGATACATGAGGTGCGAGAAAAGATCGTCGTCGCTCGGCTCGCGTTTTGTCTTGGTGGCGACCTCGGCCTTCACATCCTTGAGCTTCACCGGCAGCGGTTTTGTGCGCTTTGGCTTCGTGGTGCCGAGCACCGCTTTCACGACCGGCTGTGGCCAGCCGCCCATCGGTTCGCCGAGGCCGCCGCTGAGCATGTCGATCACGCTTTCGGGCCAGCTTGTGCCGGGCGGGAGATTCACCACATCGGCCGGCTTGATGCCACGCGTGAAAAGGAAGAGCGCCATGTCGCCGACGACCTTCGAACTCGGCGTGACCTTCACGATGTCGCCGAACAGATCGTTCACCTCGCGGTAAGTCCGTGCGATCTCCGGCCAGCGGGAGCCGAGGCCCATCGCAGCGGCCTGCTCCTTGAGATTGGTGTATTGGCCGCCGGGCATTTCGTGAAGATAGACCTCAGCGCTCCCGGCTTTCGGCGCGGTGTCGAACGGCGCGTAGAAGGTGCGCACCTGTTCCCAATAATCGCTGAACTCATTCAACGTGGAGAGATCGAGACCGGTCTCGCGCGGCGTCCTTTCCAACGCGGCCACGATCGAGTTCAGGTTTGGTTGCGAAGTCGAACCGCTCATCGAGGCGAGCGCGAGATCGACCACATCGCAACCCGCGTCGGACGCGCGCAGGACCGAGCCCGCATTGATGCCGCTGGTGTCATGGGTGTGGAAGTGAATCGGCATCCCGATCTCCTCCTTCAACGCCTTGACCAAGGCGTGCGCGGCATACGGACGGCAGAGTCCCGCCATGTCTTTGATCGCCAGGAAATGCGCGCCCATCTGCTCCAGTTCACGTGCGAGGCCGAGGTAATATTTGAGCGAATACTTCGTCCGCGCTGGATCGAGAATGTCACCCGTGTAGCAGATTGCGGCTTCACAGATGCCGTGCGTTTCCTGCACCGCTTCCATCGCCGCGCCCATGTTCTTCAGGTCGTTGAGCGAGTCGAAGACGCGGAAAATATCCATGCCCGCTTCGGCCGCATGCTTCACAAAGCCGGCGACGACGTTTGCCGGATAACTGGTGTAACCGACCGCATTCGCCCCGCGGAGCAGCATCTGGAAACAGATATTCGGCACGCGTTCGCGCAGGAGTCGGAGGCGTTGCCATGGGTCCTCGTTGAGGAAACGCATCGCCGTGTCGAAGGTCGCGCCGCCCCACATCTCGAGCGAAAACAAATCCGGCGTTCGGCGTGCCACCGCGCCCGCGATCGTCGCCATATCGACGGTCCGAACCCGTGTTGCCATGAGCGATTGGTGCGCATCGCGGAAAGTCGTGTCGGTGATGAGCAGCCGCTTCTGCTGCAGCGTCCATTGCGCGAACTTCGCCGGCCCGAGTTCGAGGAGGCGCTGACGGGTTCCGGCGGGTGGGGTCTGCTTGCGATCCCAGTTGGGAAGCGGCGCGGGGTCGAGCGCCGCCGCCGGCTTGTACCCTTTCGCGTGCGGGTTGCCGTTGACGATCACGTTGCCGAGGAAGGCGAGGAGCTTGGTCGCGCGGTCGCGCTTCGCTTTGAACTCAAAGAGCTGCGGCGAACGATCGATCATCGTGGTCGTCGCCTGACCGCTGCGGAATTCCGGGAAGTGAATGACGTTCTCGAGGAACGGAATGTTCGTCTTCACCCCGCGAATGCGGAACTCCCGCAGCGCGCGATCCATCCGATCGAGCGCCATTTCGAAGGTCTGGCCGCTGGCGGTTACCTTCACGAGCAGGGAGTCGTAGAACGGTGTGATCACCGCGCCGGCGTCGCCCATGCCCGCATCGAGGCGGATGCCGAAGCCTTCCGCGGGGCGGAACGTGAGGATCTTGCCGTAGTTGGGGGTGAAGCCCTTCTCCGGATCCTCCGTGGTCATCCGGCATTGCACTGCGTATCCAAGCCGCGGCACAGCCTCCTGCGCGGGCAGTGCCAGCTCGGGGCCGTGCAGCTCCGCGCCTTGCGCAATGAGGATCTGGGATCGGACGAGGTCGATCCCCGTGATCTGCTCGGTCACCGTGTGCTCGACCTGAATCCGCGGATTCATCTCGATGAAAAACCACTCGCGCGTGTCGAGGTCGTAGAGGTACTCGATCGTGCCGGCGTTGTCGTAACCGATCTCTTTCGCGATGCGCACCGAGGCGTCGCAAAGCTCGCGGCGGACGCGATCATCGAGGCTGACCGAGGGGGCGATCTCGACCACTTTCTGGTGCCGGCGCTGCACCGAACAGTCGCGCTCGTGGAGATGCAGCACGTGGCCGTGGCGGTCCCCGAGCATCTGCACCTCGATGTGTTTCGCGCGGGGGATGTACTTCTCGAGAAAAACGGCCGCGTTGCCAAAGGCGCGTTCCGCTTCGCCCTGCGCTTCGTCGAGCAGCGAGTCGAGGTCGCCTGGTTTTTGCACCACGCGCATGCCTCGGCCGCCGCCGCCGAAGGCCGCCTTGATGATCAGCGGAAAGCCGATTTGCGCCGCGATCTTCAGCGCTTCCGCGCGATTGCTCACCGGATCTTCGGTGCCGGGCAACGTGGGGACGTTTAGTTTCTGGGTGAGCGCGCGTGCCGCGACTTTGTCGCCCATCAACTCCAGTAACTCCGCGCGCGGACCGATGAATTCGATGCCGGCGTCCCGACACGCGCGGGCAAATCGCGCATTCTCTGAAAGAAATCCGTAACCCGGATGGATCATCGAAACGCCGTGCTCCTTCGCGGTCGCAACAATGCTTTCCACATCGAGATACGCACCCACCGGACCTTTGCCTTCGCCGACGAGATATGCCTCATCCGCCTTGAAGCGATGCATCGAGAACCGATCCTCCTGCGCGTAGATCGCGACGGTGCGCAGCCCGAGTTCGGTGGCGGCGCGGAAGACGCGAATCGCGATCTCCGAACGGTTGGCGACGAGCAACTTTTTGGGTTGGCCTGAAGGGGTGGCGCGTGCAGCGCGCAGAGCGGGACTCATAGGGGTGACGGGTTGTAGAGAAAGCCCGCGGCGCTTTGCCAGAACCGAGTGCGCGGTGGACCTGCCGAATGCCGACCGGAGCCTAGCTCCAGGCGCAGAGCGACTCGACGTGAGCGGCTGAGCCATCGCGCAACCAGCCATCGAGCTGCGCCTGATCTTTGAGCTGCTGCCCACGTTGACGTGGCACGGCGAGGAAGCGCGATTCGATCTCCGGCAGCGCCGTCATGTCGCCCCAGAGTTTCTCGAATTGCGTGACTGGGAAGATGTCCTCCTGTCCGTGCCCCCAACGTTTTTTCACGTCTTTCAGCGTGATGTAGGTCGGCATTTTCGTAGCCAGATTGCGAATGGCCGCGCTGATCTTTTCGTCGGCATCGACACCGAGCGCGAAGTCTTCGCGCGTGAGAGCGAAGGCATCCAGCAGCCGGTCGAGGTCGATCCACGAACTGTTGGAGCTGTAGTAAGTAAGCGCGAACTCTGTCTCTTCGCGCGGCATCGCCAGGCCTTCGACCAGGCGCGGCCGGCCGTTCACGCGCGCGAGTCCACCGCCGCGATCCTCGAGCCGGCGGGTGATGACCTCGAAGGTCAGACCCGCGCCGCTTTCAAGATGCTGCCCGAGCAGGACGGGATCAACGTCCGCCCCAAGCGTATCGACATTGTGCAAGAGCAGCGTTTTGAGCTGCGGGCGCTCGGCAAGAAGCTGAGCCAGCACGCCGTTCCGGAGCAGGTTGGGCACTTCATACCAATGCCCCACGGGATGCAGGCATTGCAGCGGCAAATTATCGGTGTAATCGCTCGCCTCGCCGGCTCCACGCGCCCAACCGATCAACGCCGTGCGCAGACTGTCGCGGACTTTTTGCTGCTGCTGATCGAGCATCTGCTGCGGCATTTCTTCCCACGCGAAGCGGAGATCGCGCTCCGTGGGAACCATGCGCAAACCGATGCTCCGTCCCGGCGAAAGCAGGAGCGGTCCCTCGTAGCCGTAGTTCGCCTGCGCTTCGAGGAACGCGGCGGTGGGCTCATGGGTGAGATGGCTCGTCGTGAAGATGTGCGGAATCGGCGTTCCGAAGAGCCGCGAAACGCGCCGCGATTTCGCCAGATGGGTCTCGAGAAATGTCCGATGCCGCCCCGCGAGCCGTGCAAACGGATGCAAGGCCTTGACCACGCCGGCACCTTGGGTCCAACGCGACCCCACGCCGGCCGCGAGCGTTACGACCGCGACTTCGCCGGCCCGGATCGCCGACTGTCCCCGCTCCCTGGCAGTCCGGACGGCGCTCGGAGCAAGATCGAGCAACTTCGAGACGTCATCTTGCGAAACGTCTTCGACGACCGCGCTCGCGGGCAGACGGTTCTGCGCCAGCCCGATACGACCTTCGCGGAGATGGGTGCGGATCTGCTCGTGCTGTCGTGCATCGAAGCCATTGGCCGCCAGCAGTGCGCTGAGGGTCTGATCGGCGGCGACCGTCCCGCTACCGCGCGGCAGCATCGCATCGAAGAGTGTCTGCACCATTCCGCTGAGCTCCGGCTTCGTCCGGCAGGCGGCGGCGAAACGATCGAGTTCGGTGCGACGCAGCGCGGACAAGGTGCGGCGATCTTGTTGCAGGAGATCTGGGACCGTCTGGGCGTAGTAGCCGGACGGCATCAACGCGTCCGGGCCGGCAAGCAGATCGGCGAAAGTGCCGTTTTCGTTGATGGCGAAGTCATAAACGACCGGATCCATCGCGAACGGCAGCGCATGCTGGAGCTCACGTTTCGTCGCGCTCATGATCTCCTGGAGGCGCGCCTGCGCTTCAGCTTTGCGAGCCGGCGCGAAGATGAATCCCATGCCGCCGCCGGACATCCCGCCGAGCATCCAGAAACCCCAAAAATCTGCGCCGAACTCCGCGCGCACCTGCTCGATGAGGCGCTCGGTGTAATAGGTCGATGCCCATGGAATGATCGTCTGGATCGGACCTTGGAAATTGCGCGAGGTGACTGCGCCGACGCGGGCGATGTCTCCGGCGCTCAGGGCTTCGAGGATCTGGTCGAGGATGGTAAGCGCTTCCTGCCGCGCGTCCCATTCAGGAGCACAACGCAGAAGGTACTTCTCGGTTACCATCTCGAGAATGGGACCGACATTTTGCGCCATGCCGCCGTGAACGAGCACGAGCGACTCTTGCAGAAGCTCGCGTGCTTTTTGGGAGATTTCCTCACGATCGAAAACGTGATGCCGGGGCATGAGCCGGCCGCGCGAAACACCAGCCTCCGGGTCACCGGCCGCGGCCGCGACCCCTTCGATCAGCTTGATGCCGGGCCAAACGCCGCCGCTGTCCTGCCAGCCGCCGCCCGAGCCGCCGAGCCATTCGCCGAGCAAAGCGCGGGCAAGCACAAGGCGACGCTCTTCTTCACGCAGCGGGCCAACGAGCGACTCGGCCTGGCCGGTCGCGCGCATGCAGACGCCAATCAGCGCGGCGAGGAGATTGGTGGAAACTGCGAGGCGTGAGCCTTTCGGAATGTCGTTCACGCTCGAGACGAGCTCCAGTCCGCGCCCCGGTCCGAGCATCTGCGCGAGCAAATCCGCGAGCGATTGCCCGGATCCTTCGATGCCCGGCGGGACGACTCCGGATGCAATGACCGCGGCCTTCAGCAAACCGAGGTAGTCCTTCGCAAAATCGAAGACCTCGCTGAGCTGCGTGATGTCCGCGCGCGCGCCGAGATCGACGCTGACCAGCCGCAGCACTGGTTCTTCAATCACGCGCAGCCACGCGCTGACGGGCGGTTGGGGCTGCGTGTCGCGCCCGTGAACGCCGAGATCGACGGATACATTCAGGACGCGTGCGCCTTCCGGATAGTCCATCCCGAGAAAGAAAATGTCGCTCCAAGCTGAGTGCGTCAGGTCCATCCGGACCGGGGTGCGCTCGCGCAGAATCCGGTAGGCACCGTCTTCAGAGTCCGGCGTCAACAGCTCCGGGCGAAAGCGCAACGGCTGGTCCTTCGGATGACCCATCCGGAACATCCATTGATTGCCGCGCACGGTGCGAACGCTGCGCCGGACTTGATCTGCGAGCGTTTGAAACGCGAGCCGATGATAGGCGGCCGCGAGCGCGCTGCTCAATGCGTCGCTCGGCCCATCGGTTTGCTGGGCCTGGACTAAAACATCGATGGCCTCCTCGAAACGGCGCTGCAGCAACTGCTCATAGCCTTGGAAAGGAATGTGCCCGCTCGGCTTCAACTCCGCGCGGCCGGGCAAATGAAAACGATGAATCGCGGAGAGGAAAAACAGCGCCCGCACGCGCTCGTAAAGGTTTTCACTACGGCGTCGGAACGCATCGAGCCGCTCGCATTCGGCCAGCAGCGCTTCGAAGCTGAGCTCGCTGCAAAGCGCGTCCATCGAGCGATTGCGAGTCGCCGGGTCCGCCGAGGTGATCAGGTCGATCAAGCTGGACGACATGGCGGCTATCGGAGCTTGGTCGCGAGCAATTCCACCAGACCGCTGAGCACCTCGTCGCGATCCTTGCCCGAGAGCGCCAGCGCGAGCTGCGCAGTGAGCAGGCCGTAGCGCACGCCGAAGTCGTAGCGGCGGCCTTCGAGTTCGCAGGCGAGGTAACGTTCCTGCCGCGCGAGACTCGCCAGCGCGGTGCGGAGCGTCACGGCAGTTTGGCCCGATTCAAAGAGCTCGCTCAGGTTGCGTTGCACCGTCGGCGTGAGGACGTGCATGCCGAAAAAGCAGAGGTAATAACCGGCGCGCAAACCGGGGACATCGAGCTTTTGCTCGGCTTCGGTCGGGGTCGGTTTTTCGAGCACCGCTTCGACTTGATAGAGACGCAACGCGGCGTTCACGAGCTGCCCGCCGACGGCGCCGTAGTAGGGCAGTTTGCTCTCATGCGTCGATTGCACTGCGGAGACCGCGCAGTTCTCCGCGCGGGCGATTTCCACGAGTTGCTGTGCGCAACCTTTCTGGGTCGCGCTCAGGTAGAGGTGATCGCCCACGAGCAGCAAAAATGCGTCGTCACCGCAAAACTCCGCTGCGCTGTGGATGGCGTGCGCGTAACCGAGCGGCTGCGTTTGCTCAATGAAGGTGAGCCGTTCTCCATGCGTTCCCGCGGCCGCGCGGTAAGCGGTCTCGTCGCCGGGACTGATCACCACCCCGATGCGCTCGATGCCCGCACGAAGGATCTCTTCGATGATGATGGTCAGCGCTGCCTTGGTGACACCGTCTCGATCGACCAAAGATTGGAGCGGCAGGGTGCGCTGATTTTTCCCAGCGGCGGTGATGAGTGCCTTGCGGATTTCCATGGAAGCGGGGCGAGAGTTGCGAAAGCGAAGCGCAGCGTCAAATCGCGCGTGCACCGGTCTTTCGCGCCGCGCTAGGTTGCAGGCATGCCCGCGTCCGCCGTCGATGAGTATTTCCAGTTCCTCCGTTTTCCCAGCATCTCGACCGATCCCGAGCGGGCGGCGGATGTGACAGCTTGCGCAGCGTGGTTGGGAGAAAAACTGACCGCAATCGGATTGCACACGGAAGTTCACGCGACGGCGCGGCATCCAATCGTCATCGCTCGCAACGACCATCAGGCGGGTCGGCTCACGGTGATGATCTATGGCCACTACGATGTGCAGCCGGTGGATCCGGTGGAACTCTGGACTTCGCCGCCGTTCGAGCCGCGCGTGGAAAACGGCGTCGTGTTTGCGCGCGGTGCGACGGACAACAAAGGCCAGATCTTCGCGCACATTCTCGGGATCGAGGAAGCGCTGCGCGAAGGCGAGCTGCCGGTGAATTTGATTCTGTTGATCGAAGGCGAAGAAGAAATCGGGAGTGCAAATCTGGCGACGTTTCTGAGCAGCCATCGCGAAGAGTTGCGCTGCGATCTGGTGGCGATCTCCGATACGGGGATGGTTGCGCCGGGCGTGCCAACGCTCACCTACGGGTTGCGCGGGATCGCTGCGCTGGAAGTGCGGGTGACCGGCTCGGCCATGGATCTGCACTCGGGCATCTACGGCGGCGCCGTGGCGAATCCGGCGACGGCGATCGCGCGGCTGATCGCGTGCCTGCATCACAGCGATGGCCGTGTGGCGGTGCCGGGCTTTTACGACGGGATTCCGGTCCTGGCGCAATGGGAGCGCGAGGCCTGGGCGGCCCTCCCATTCGGCGACGCGGAAATGGCGGCAGTGACCGGCGCGCCGGAGTTGGTCGGAGAGCCAGGTTTTACTTCGCTGGAGCGGACTTGGGCGAGGCCGACGATCGAGGTGAATGGGATCGGCGGCGGCTTTCAGGGGACCGGAACGAAAACGGTGATCCCGCGCGAAGCCTTTGCCAAGCTGACCTGCCGGCTGGTGCCTGGCCAGCAGCCGCACGATGTGGTCGAGAAAGTGAAAGCGCATCTGAGTTCCCATACTCCGCGCGGCGTGCGCGTGGAGTTTCTGGGCGGCCATGGCGCGGAGCCGTATTACACCGACCCGCACTCGAAGTTCGGGCAGGCGGCGCAGAAGGCGTTGCAGGAGGCGTTTCCCGGGCGGCCGCTGGCGCTCATTCGGGAGGGAGGCAGCATTCCGATTGTGAACACGTTCAAGGAAGTGCTCGGGGTCGAAACGTTGCTGCTCGGGCTGGCGCTTCCCGATTGCCGCGCGCATGCGCCGGACGAAAATTTTCCGTTGGAGAACTTCCACGCGGGCATTCGCCTCAATCGCGCCCTCCTTGCAGCGTTGGCGGCAGCCAAGTGATCGGATCCGTGTCATCGTGCGCCATGGTCCGCCTCGTCTGCTTCGTTGCTGCTTTTTCTCTCGGTTGCGGTTTGTGCCTCGCGCAAGAGGCCACGACCAGGTCCGCAACGAAGAAGAAGACGACTGCGAAAGTCACGCCGAGCCCCAGCCAGGCTACCGGTAGGAAAACGACGCCACCTCCCGGGACGCCAAAGAAGGCGTCTGCGGAAGCAGGTGGCTTGCGCGAGAAGACCGCCGGCAAAGCAACGCCGGTCGGCGCGACGAAGAATGGCGCGACTGCCACACCAGCGACCGCGAAGAAGAAGAAGGCGCAGCCTGATCCTTCCGAGACGCCGAGCGAGCCTTCCACCGACTCATCGACCGCGGAAAAATCGGAGTCATCGAAAGAAGAGAAGGCAACCAAGACCGAGCCCTCCACCGAGGCTCCGAAGGAAGCCGACGCGGAGACCGCAAAGGGGGAAACCAAACCGAGCCGCGCGACGGCGGCGACGCTGGAACCGAGTGAACTTGCGGAGTTCGAGGCGCAGCCGCCTCGTGTTCAAGCGTTGATCACCGCCGCGCTCGCGCTGACGAAGCTGAATCTGACCTACGCCTACGGCAGCGCCGATCCAGCGCAGGGTGGCATGGATTGCAGCGGCACGATGTATCATGTGTTGCGCGCGCAGGGCTTTCCGGATGTGCCGCGCGATTCGAGCAGCCAGTACGTTTGGGCGCGCAAGGCCGGACCGTTCTTCGCGGTGGTGAGCACCCAGGCGGACAGCTTCGAGTTCAAAGACCTGCTTCCCGGCGACCTGCTGTTTTGGACCGGCACCTACCAAGTCGCGCGCGACGTGCCAATCACGCACGTCATGCTCTATTTGGGCAAAGAGAAGAAAACCGGCAAGCGAGTGATGTTCGGCGCGAGCGACGGTCGCAGCTACGCGGGCATCCAGCGTTGGGGCGTGAGCGTCTTCGATTTCAAGATGCCCCGGGCGGAAGGTGGCGAAAAGCCGCGCGTGGACTTCGTTGGTTACGGGCGCATTCCAGCGCTGCGCGAAGCTGAGGCTACCGTCCTGGCCGCCGCCGAAGCAAACCCCTCGGCTCCCGAGAAGACCGAGGCCGAACAGCCTGAGCAAGAGAAAGCTGCCTCAACGCCGCCGCCCAGGAAGAAAACGGGCACGCGGAAAAAGAAATAACCGCGGCGAATCGCGCGCCGCTCCCGGCCGCTACTCCGCCGGTGCGACCAGATACGAAAACTCCCGGAGGCTGCTGCGGAGCTCATCCGGGAGTTCAAGGAAGAGGAGAGTGTTTTCGAAGCGTCCTTCGGTGTGCGGTTCGCACCAGACGACGATGCCTTCGATGGTCATCCGGCAGAGACCCAGCCGGGGGTGCATGTGCTGCAACGAGACGGCCAGTTGGGTGCCGATGGAGAACTGCCAGCGCGATTCGAAACGCATGCCGCGTTCGCTGATTTCCAAAGCCCCCTGAACGAGGCTGTCTGCATCAGCTCCGTAATCCAAATAGATGGAAGGGAAGGACCCCTCAGGGACGCTCTCAAGCTCGCGGGAATACATAGAAGCGTGGGGAAAGTAGCACGCGAGGTAGGGGTGTCAAAAGCCGGCTCTCAGTTTCGAAGCTTCTTAGACGTTGTCTTATCAAATTCGACGCGCGACGAGAGTCCGCTTTCGCGATCCAGCGGGAAGTGCGGCGCAGGGCTGTCGCCGATCGCCGGGGCTGGCGGAACTCCGTCGGCTTCGGGTTGAGCCGCGGCTTGTTGCACCTCGGCCATCACTCGCAAGGCAACGCGGCCCAGGACGATGGTCGCAGCGATCGTCAGCACGAGCCCGCCCAGCCAGAATATGTATTCCCGGGGCGCCGGATGATTCTCTCCGCTGAGGATGGGAATGCTGAGTTGCGCGAGCGTTCCGAGGTAAGCGTAAAGGAAAAGCCCCGGCGCTTGTCCGAGCGCGATCCAAAGCATGCAGGTTCCGAAGCGGATGCGCGTGACCCCGTAGAGATAGTTGAGGAGGCTGGTGGGGAAGAGCGGATGCACCTGGCTAAGGAAGATGATTTTCCAGCCGTCCCTCGCGATGGCTGCGTCCAGGGCTGCCCACTTGCGGTGCTTGAAGAAACGTTTTTCCACCCAGCCGCGACCGAGTTTGCGGGCGAGGACAAAGGAGATCGCCGCGCCCGTGACATTGCCGATCACATTCAAACAAAAGCCCCACCAAAGGCCAAAGAACAGTCCGCTGCCGACCGCCAGCACCCCGCCGGGAAGCAGCAGAACATTGCAGAACGCGTAGAGGAGCGGATAGAGCACGCCGCCCCAGAACTCCATCGCGCCGATCTTCTCCTGCGCCTGGGCGATGTAGTGCAAAACAGGAATGCGTTGCACGAGCCAAACGACGAAGAGGCCTGCCAGTGCGAGGCCTCCGAGCTGGACGAGGAGCGCGCGCCTAACGCGGGTCATCAGCGCGATGTTCCGCGCGCACCAGGCAGGCGAAAGAATGGGTGTGGGCAGCCATCGAGCGGATCAAGCGCACCGATCGAACGTGCGGCAAGCAAACTCAGCGCTCCGCGAAGGCTGCTGCCAGCGCCGCAATGTGGGCGGGACCCGCGCCACAGCATCCGCCGATGAGCCGCACGTTGACCCCTGCAAGCGCGAGTCCGTCCCGGGCGAACTGCTCGGGAGTGATTGGGTGCCGCCCGTTCTCCGGCAGACCAGCGCTGGGGAATACCGCGAGCGGCAGATCGCCGTTCCACGCCTCGAGGGCTCTCAAAAGAGCAGGGGAGACGCCGGTGCAATTTACCCCGACGACGTCCGCATCCGCTGCCTTGAGCCTTGCGAACGCTTCATCCAGCGGCAGACCGTCCGGCAAACGCGCATCTTCGCTGCAGACGACGCAGGCGACCACCGGGCAATGATGCAGTGCGTGCTTGGCCAGGATCGCGGCTTCGAGTTCCCGAAGATTGGTGAAGGTCGCCAGGATGATGACGCGGGCGCCGCCGTCGAGGAGCGCCCCCAGTTGCTCTGCAAAGACGGCTTCCAGATCGACGCCTTGCTCGTTCATGGCGGCTTCGCTGAGGCCAGTCGGCCCGGCGACGCCTGCCACGAATGCTCCCGCGTCTTTGGCGGTATCCCGCGCGAGTTGAGCCGCGACCCAGTTCAGCTCGTTGACGCGATGCTCCAGGCCGAGGCGAGCCAGCCGGACCGCGTTTGCGCCAAACGTGTTGGTGCAAATCAGACGCGCCCCGGCGGCCAGATAGCGTTCATGAACGCCCCGCACGAGTTCCGGCTGGCTGACACAAAATTCTTCAAGACACGCATCCGCGGGCGCTCCCGCCGCCAGGAGTTCCGTGCCCATGGCTCCATCCGCGATGAGCACTTGGCGAGCGAGCGTGGCGAGCAGATCCATGAGGGCGCGAAGTCTCGGACCCGTTGGAAAAGCTGTCACTGCCAAACTGGCTTCTGGAGATCAGGGATTCGGCGCTCGCCCTCAGGCATCATCCTGAATACACCTCCGCCATGAAGACCCTCCGCTCGCTCGTTTTTGCCGTCGTGGCGGTGCTCGCTTTTGGCGGCTGCCTCCAGCAGGAGAAGATCATCAAGCTCAAGGCGGACGGCAGCGGGACGATCGAGGAGCGGATGGTGATGGGGAAGCAAATGGTCGATCAGATGAAGATGATGAGCGGCGGCCTGGCTGGGCTCGGTTTGGGTGGGGCGCCTGCCGCAGCGGAACCGACCACTCCAGCGGCTCCGGCCTTCCAGGTTCTCGATGAAAAGAAGCTGAAAGCTGCCGCGGCCAAGATGGGCGATGGCGTGACTTTCGTTTCGGCGACGCCGCTTACAACCCCCGCAGGTGAAGGTTACGTGGCGACTTATGCGTTCACCGACATCAGCAAGGTGAAGATCTCCGGCGACGCGGGGGAGATGATGCCCGGCGGAGCGGCGGGGATGAACATGGCGACCAAAGGCGCCAAGGCGGAGCCGATCACGTTTGGTTTCACGAAAGGCGCCCCCGCGACTCTGACGGTGAACCTCCCTCAACAGGCGCCTGCCGACCTTCCCAAGGAGCGCCCAGCAATGCCCGCGGGTAGCGAGGATATGATGATGACGATGATGCAGCAGATGTTCAAAGACATGAAGATCGCGCTGTCGATCGAGGTCGCGGGCCAGATCGCGCAGACGAATGCGGAGCATCGCGACGGTGCACGCGTGACCTTGATGGAGATGGACTTCAACAAGGTGCTGGCGAACCCGGAGAAGTTTAAGGCGCTGACCAAGGCTCAGCCGAAATCGATCGACGAAATGAAAGCGCTGGTCAAAGGCGTGGAAGGCATCAAGGCGGAAGGTCAGCCGCAGGTGACGGTCAAATTTCAGTAACGTTGCCAGCGGCTCGCGCCGTCATGCCCGAAGGGTTGGCCTTGCCCACAGCTCGCGCGGTGGCGGTATCCGCACGCGCCTCGCGGCTGGATTGGCTGGACCTGTATCGCGGTCTCGCGGTGCTGGTGATGATCGAGACGCACGTCGCGAATACCTTTCTCACGGCGGAGCTGAAGGCGACGGAGTGGTTTACCACGTTGACGTATTTCAATGGTCTGGTGGCCCCGGCGTTCCTTTTCATTGCCGGTTACGCGCAGGGCCTCGGCTTGCGCAAGGCGCAGGCGCGCAAAGCGGGGGTGCGGCGGCGGCTCCGGCGTTTGGCCGAGATCGCGGCGCTCGGTTATCTGCTGCACCTGCCGATTGCACAGGCTTCCGCGGGTGATTGGGCGGAAATGTGGCGCGTCGGTTCCGGCGTGGATATTCTCACCTGCCTCGCGGTCTCGATCGGCCTCCTGGTGATGGCGGAACGTTTGGCGGGCAAATGGACGCCAGCGGTCGTCGGAGCGCTCACTGCGCTGGTCATCCTGGCTGCGCCGCAATTCGCAGAGTGGACCGGCGCGCCAGCGGTCGTGCTCGCGTTTCTGAACCACACGACGGGGTCGCTCTTCCCGCTGCTGCCGTGGGCGGCGTTCGGGTTTGCTGGCTTCCTCGTCAGTTCCGTCCGGCCAGCCTGGCAGTCGGTGATCGGTCCGGTGCTCGGCTGCGCCGGTGCGGTGTTCCTGCTCGGTCGATTGCACCTCACGCCGGCCAGTCCGGCGTTCTTCTTCGAACGGCTGGGCTGGATCTTGTGCCTGGTGCCGGTCTGCGCGTGGCTCGCACCACGCGTTGCTCCGGCGGGAGTGCTTTTTGCCGGGCGCGAATCGCTGGTGATGTACGTCGCGCATCTGGTGCTGATCGCACTTTGCTCCGGCGCCGGCCTTTCGGCGCTCGGGCTCGGAGCGATGCTGCCGCTCCTTGCCGCGACCTTGGCCGCGACGTTCGCGACCACATTCCTGTGGCGACGCGCTACCGTTTGGCTCGCGGATCGAGCGCGTCGCGCAATGCATCCCCGAGGAAGTTTAGCGCCAGCAGGGTGATCGACATCGCGAGCGCCGGGAAGAGCAGCAGCCACCAATAGCTCTTCACCGGATTGATCACTTGCGCGCCGTCGCTCAAGAGATTGCCCCAACTCGCTTGCGGCGCCTGAATTCCCAAACCGAGGAAGCTCAGGAAGCTCTCGTCGAGGATCACGGCGGGAATGGTGAGCGTCAGGTAAATGATCACGATGCCGAAGATGTTCGGCAGCAGGTGGCGCACGATGATCCGCGTGTGACTCTGCCCAAGTGAGCGCGCGGCGAGGATGAACTGCTGGTTCTTGAGCGAAAGCACCTGGCCGCGAACGATCCGCGCCATCGTCAACCATTCGATCAAGCCGAGCGACACGATCAGAATGATGATCTTCGAGTAGCCGACCCAGGCGTTGAGGCCGATGTCTTGCAGCCAATCTTTGAGCAACGGATCGAAGATGAAGCTCACGATGATGATCAAAATGAGCCGCGGAACGGAGTAGAGGATCTCCAGGAAGCGCATCATCACCGCGTCCACTTTGCCGCCGAAATAGCCGGAGATCAGGCCGTAGGTGGTGCCGACGAAGAAGCTGATCAGTGCGCCCGCGGCCCCGACGAAAAGCGAGATGCGGGCTCCTTGCAGCACGCGGCTGAGTTCATCGCGCCCGTTGACATCCGTCCCGAAAGGGTGCGCGGCGGAGGGGGGCGCAAACTGAAGCTTCGAGAGCGACTCGGGATCGTAGTGAAAAAGCCACGGACCAAAGATCGTGAGGAAAACGATCACCGCCAGGACGCTCATCGAGGCGACCGCAATCGGACTTTTTCGCAGACGCCGCCAGGCGCCTGGCGGAGGAGGCGCGGCGTCACTCATGGAGCTGAATGCGGCGATCGAGCAGGGTGTAAGCGATATCGACCACGAGGTTGAGCAGAACGAGCAGCCCGCAATACACGAGGGTGATTCCGACCAGGAGGAACACGTCGCGGTTCTGAATGGAGTTGATGAAGAAGCCGCCGGTGCCGGGAATGTTGAAGATGGTCTCCACCACGATCGAGCCGGTGAGCAGACTCGCGGCGAGCGGCCCGAGGAAACTGACGACCGGCAAAATGGCGACCTTCATGACGTGTTTGGAAACGACCCGCGACTCGGCGAGCCCTTTCGCTCTCGCCGTGCGGACGAAGTCCTGGCCGAGGACCTCGAGCATGCTGGTCCGCATGATCCGCGCGATGTAGGCGATGTATGGACCTGCGAGGGTGATCGCCGGAAGAATCAGGCTGCTCAAGGAATTCCAACCGCCGACCGGCAGCCAGCCGAGCTTCAACGCGAAGAACAGCACCAGCACAGGGCCAGTGACGAACGTCGGAATGCTGATCAGAAAGAGCGCTCCCAGCATAGCCGAGGAGTCCGCCCAGGTGTGATGCCGCACGGCCGCGAGGGTCCCGAGCCAGACGCCGCCAGTGGTCGCTAATAGAAATGCCAGCACACCGAGCGTGCCGGAAACCGGCAGGCTTTCAGCGATCAGCTCGTTCACGGATCGATCGCGGTATTTCGTCGAAAGCCGCAGGTCGCCGCGGACGAGGTCACCAAGATAGTCGCTGTATTGCTGCCAAAGCGTCCCATCGAGTTTGTAGCGTGCCAGGAGCTGCTTCTCGATCGCCGCCGGGATCTTTCGTTCACGTGAAAACGGTCCACCCGGAGCCATCCGGACCAGGAAGAACGTCAGAGTGACGACGCAGAAGAGCACCAGCACGAGGGAAGCAAAGCGTCGGAAAAGAAAGGCGAGCACTAGGTCGAGAGAGTCAGGCCGAGCCTTTCACGAGCTTCCGCCAGATAGCCAGCGTCGATCTCGAATCCGATGAATCGCCCGACGCCACAGGTAGCTGCTCCTTGCGCCGCGTGTCCGATCCCGAGAAAGGGATCGAGCACGGTCAATCCCGGCCGCATCCCGTGCAAACGAATGCACCGCTCAGCCAGCGCGGCGGGAAACGTCGCAGGGTGGGGGCGCTGCGATGCGCGGCTGCGGATGGTTGGGTATGGGATGAACCAGGTATTCCCACGGCAACGCCGATCCTGCCCACCGGTATGCGACCAACGGGCGATGTTACTTTTGTCGGAATACTCGACACCGACCGCCAGGCGATCGAGCGGCACGTCGCCTTCCTTGGTGAGGTGGAAAAGGTATTCGTGGCAGTCCGTCAGAAACCGCTTCGAATTGATCGGCTTGAAGTGTCCGACGCTGAGTTCCGGCCCGCTGCGTGGTTGAACCGTGATCGCTTTGATCCAGTGGATCGTGTTCTGCAGATGGAATAAGGAGCGCAGCTTTAGCGCCACCTCGTGGGGCAGCAGCGGGTTCGCAGGAGCGGCGCCAATGTTCAGGAACAACGAACCGTTCGGCTTGAGCACCCGCCGCAGCTTGCTCGCCCAAGTGAGACACCATTCGAGGTAGCTTTCCCGCGGGACGTTGTCGCGATAGCTGCCGTAAGCGATATCCAGGTTGTACGGCGGCGAAGTGACCACCACATCGACGGAATCGTCCGGCAGGGTGTCGAGTTCCCGGAGACAGTCGCCTACCCGAAGATCGAAGTCGGTGCTGACGGATGAATTGAAAAGTTCGCTCAAAGTAGAAGCGCGTTATGCGGCACGATCTCTCCCAGAAGCGTTCCAGAAATGCATTGCGAAAAAACGGCTCCCCGCTAGACGTGCCCGCCCCGCTGCGCATTTGAAACTCCTCGCCCTCGCCATCTGCCTGAGCCTTTGCGCTGCACGTTTCGCAGCGCTCGCCGGTCCCACTGTTCCAGGCAAACTGGCGGTCCTTCGCGACGGAATCGCCTACGCCCCAGCCGACGCCCCAGACTGTGTTCAGAAGGCGATTTGGGCGGTGAACGGAATTCAGCGCAAGCCGTACCGCTGGGGGGGAGGCCACGGGAGTTTTAACGATGTGGGCTACGACTGTTCGGGCACCGTTTCGTTCTTTCTGCATCATGCGGGGTTGCTCGATTCGCCTTCACCCTCGCGGGGGCTGCTCGGCTTCGGAAAAGCCGGGCCGGGTCGCTGGATTACCGTGTATGCCCGCAAGGGTCACGTTTACCTCACCGTCTGCGGCCTGCGCCTTGACACTACAGGGTACCGAGCGGAGGAAGGCCCGAGATGGCGCGCCGAGTACCGCGATCCCCGGGGATTCACCGCGCGGCACCCAGACGGGTTGTAAGTTTTTTTGCACAAACGTCTAAGAAGGGGTTGACCGCGGTAGGAGAATGCTGTGTAAATACGTTGTATGCACGCTCCCCCAGCCGCTCCCGCGTTCGCAGCCTCCGCCAATCCACGGTCTGACGGGGCATTCAGTTTGGTGGAAGTCACCCTGGCGCTCGGCATCGTTGCCTTCGCCTTTGTCGCGCTCTTCGGTTTGCTCCCCGTCGGAATGACTGTCTTCCGGCAGTCGATCGACTCGGCGAACGAGACCTGGATCATGCAGGATTTTAACTCGATGGTGCAGGTCACGGATTGGAAGCGGGTGAAAGACCTGAGCCACGAGAAAAGCCGCGAGGTGTATTACTTCGACGAGGAAGGGCGCCGCACGGACAC